>JAYUGZ010000831.1:0-7719 GCA_043767465.1 Cyanobacteriota bacterium | reverse complement strand
TTGCCTGTAAATCTAACTCTTCTTTTTCCTTTTGGGTGCGCCTGCGGAAGTTATCAAAATCTGCTGCTAGGCGGAGATTTTGATTTTTCAGGTCTTCTAGTTGAGCCGATGTGGCTTGCAACTGAGTTTTCAAAGCCTCTTTTTCATCTGTTACCTGAGCCAGTTCCCTCTTCCACGACTGGGCCGAGTCTGCTGTCTGGCTGGTCGAAGTGCCCGTGACGGTAGATCCGGATACGTTTGCTGGTGGGCGATCGGGCTGAGCACTTTGATAAGCTTGAGCAAGTTCGAGCTCCCAATCGGCTGCTTCGTTCGAGCTTGCTGGTGCGGGGGGAGTTTCGCTTGCCATTGGCGAACCCTCTGGGGCAACCCCAGTTGAGTTAGGATCTCGATCTTGCTGTTTTTCCTCGTCAATCATAAAAGCTGCGCGACAGAACCCTATCAATTCTAGCAGATACATTTAACCGCTCGTAAAAACCTGGACAAAGCTACCCAAAAGTAGTCAATGTTAGACATCTACGTTTGTAATCTTAGTCCACAGTCCTAAAACCCGTAATAAACGGCAATCCCTCTATTCCCTTCATGAAGTCAGGAATTACTTTTATTGCTATATTTATGCTGCCATTGGTATCAGCATTGATTGTTTCACCAGTAGAGGCTCCATACAAACCGCGCTGAACACGTTTACCACATTTACCACTCTTTACAGGCTGGGTCTCTGTGTTGTTGTGAGTAGGCAAATTATCACAATCTAAAGCACTCGCTTTTGACGTGTAACTTTCCTCAGTTAACGTGACAACAATCCCTGCATATTGTGCTTTATAGGTCAATAAATTAATCAGTTTGACATGGATCTTATTGGGAAATGCTTGATTGTTATTTTTGCCAATATTGATTGACTGTTTCCATCCTGGGTTTTTGCCGATAATTAACTGACCAATCTCGTTCAACTGACACCAATCAATTACACGACGACTCGCAGTATAAAGATAGTTGTCAATTCTTCTATTTCGCTTACTGTTAAGTGATTTGATCTGTCTGCTAGCTTCCATTGATTGTGATACGGCTACTCGTTTATTGAAGAATTGGTTAATACTTTTCAATGATCTACCATTAATCAACAGCGGTCTGACACCTGGATGATTGGAGGTTGTAGCCATAAAATTGTTTAAACCAAGGTCTACACCAGCCACATATTTCCCGTGGGATAAGGGTATGTCATTAACTGTGTAAACAACTTCAATAACATAATGGTCAAGCTTCGGAAAAATTATTACTTGGTCTACATTTTTAGCTTGAGTAGCCAACTCAATATTAGTTTGAGACAGTTTAACATTCCCTTTAGTCAAAGCAGTTTTTGATATTGCATCTATCGGATAAATTACAACATTTCTGCCATGCTCTTTATGCTTGTATCCTGGTATTTTCGGTTTGTCCAGATATTTTTCAGGGTGTTTTGACCAATCTTTAGGTGCAGCTAACCATCCTTTCCAAGCCTCAGCAAGCATACAAACAATCTGTTTACTAACTTTTGTGAATAGTAGATATCGATAAGTTTCTAAGTTCTTAGTCTGGTGGCAAATATTGATGGGATTATAATACTTATTGTTTTCAAAAAAGTATTGGCGCTAAATGTAGTTAGCATTAGCATAGTTGTATAGATGTTTTGATTGTAATGCTAAGTGATCGCATTCCTTCCAAAATCTATGCTGTCTGTTAATTACGTGTTTTTATACGTTTGCATTTGACTCGATCTTTCAAATGTATTGTGATTCGTAGAGTGTCAACATTGCAGTTGACAGTTGACCGCTCGACAGTTGACTGCCTGAGGGCGACCTCTACCTGGAAGTCCGAGGATTCGGGTAAGGAATAGTCTTGTTTTAATTTCTGGCCTTTAGGGATTCCGGCTTTAAACCAATCTTTTTCTGGTAAAAAATATAATGAGTCCAAATGCAGATTCCTATAACGCAAGACGCCCGTATCTGCAATCCAATGGCACTAAGAGTCAAAAACAAATTGAACTAGGGGCAAATAGTCTCGCGTGATGTGATTGAAAGAATTGCGGACAAAGCTACCCAAATAGTAAAGGATGGGTAGCTTTGTCCACAAATTAAGTTACAGTTTCAAACCCTAGATTTACCCGCAAGCCCAGAGTGTGCCTCGCCAGCGCTGCCCTCCCAGAGGAGTGCCCTGAAACCGTTATGATACGGTTGGTTGGCAATCAAAAATAGTCCGAAGTCTTGTTTGGTGACCAATTAACAGCTAACCGCGCCGCCACAGGCGCTGTAATTCGATCGAACAATTTGCGAATATAGAACCAGCGTGGTTCGGGGAAACACCCCGCCTCGCTGTTATCGAACGGTACGGGCAATCTCCAAGTGATACGCCCTCTGGGCTAGAACCAGAGTATCCCGGGAGTTAATCCAGCAAGCAAGCAACTTAGGACTCAACGAACCCGATCCTGTCAGCATCGGCCAATCCCTCCAACATCTCGTCAATTTGTGGAGGAAAATGAGAGGGGAGTAGAAGCTTACACTTTAAAGATAGGGATTGAGCCATAAAATTGCGATAGCTCATCCACAAGCAAAGCATACGGGGGTTAAAACCCCAAGTTGGTTTTCCTCTCAGCACTTTTTGTGACTGAGTTTCCCACCTATTGAGTGTTTTTATATGACTAACAGATTCCAGGGGTCTAGCTCCAAATCGATAGTTGCTGTGACTGATCTTGCTCCGGCTCTCAATAAGATGATTCAGTCGGGTTACGTCAACCGCGAGCAACTCAAGCAAGCTCAAATTCAAAGCCGGGACTCGGGCAAGCGGTTAACGGAGGTATTAGAAGCACTTACGGGGCAGCCGTTGCCTCCAGAATTGCTGCGGCTTTACAAGAAGCAGCAGATGTTTGAACGGAAGATTGTCTACGGGGTTGAAGCATTTGACCCGGAGATGAGCGAATTGTCGAACGAGCAACTCGGAGCTATGCTCGATCGGTTGAAGATTTCGATCGACATTTGTCACCAAGGTCGGTTTTTACCTGTAGCAAAGACTGAAAGTGAGCCTCCGGCGGTTTTAGTGGCAATGGTAGATCCTGACAACCTCAACGCCATAGAAGATTTGCGGCGGATTTTACAGCCTCACGGCTTGGCTTTGCAGCGACGGGTGATTACGCCAGATGACTATCAGGACATAACTTCGGCGTATCAAGACGACCAAGTTAAGGTAGCAGCGAAAATAGCAGAAGCCGATAAGCAGAGAAAGCTAGAGCTAGGAGACGGAGATTTTGGGGAACTTTCGCTGGAAGAGGAGAGCGCCGACCAAGAAGACCTAGCTAACACCGTAGACGATGCTGGGGCGGCTCCGGTAATTAAGGCTGTCAACATCATTTTGGCTAAAGCTTTGTCGGAAAAAGTGTCTGATATCCACGTAGAACCTCAAGAAGAGTTCATGCGGATACGGATGCGGAAAGACGGAGTGCTGCAAGAGTATTTCCGGTTTCCGAAACAGGTAGTCGCAGCAATTACGGCTCGTTTCAAGATTATTGCCAACCTGGACATTGCCGAACGGCGACAAGCTCAAGACGGCCGTATCCGGCGGGTGTTTGAGGGTCGCACGGTGGATTTCCGGGTGAATAGCTTGCCTTCGCGGTACGGTGAAAAAATCGTGCTGCGGATTTTGGACAGTTCCAGCACTCAGTTGGGTTTGGGTTTGTTGATCTCGGATCAAGAAACTCTGGCTTTGGTGCGAGAGACGGCTAGCCGTCCGTTCGGACTGATTTTGGTGACGGGGCCGACGGGTTCGGGCAAGTCAACTACTCTGTACTCGATTCTGGCGGAACGGAATGATCCGGGGGTTAATATCAGTACGGCGGAAGACCCGATCGAATATGCTTTGCCAGGAATTACCCAATGTCAAGTAATTCGGGAAAAAGACTTGAGTTTTTCCAACCTGCTGCGGGCGTTTTTGCGGCAAGACCCTGACGTGATCCTGGTGGGAGAAACGCGGGACAGGGAAACGGCGAAAACGGCTCTGGAAGCTGCTTTGACGGGACACTTAGTGCTGACGACGCTGCACACTAATGATGCGGCTGGGGCGATCGCGCGTTTGGACGAAATGGGCGTAGAACCGTTCATGGTGTCGGCCGCTTTGTTGGGCGTGTTAGCTCAGCGTCTGATGCGGCGCGTTTGCGACAAATGCTGCATTCCTTACCAGCCTACGGCTCAAGAACTCGGTCGGTACGGTCTGTCGGCTTCTCAAGAAATCGATCTAACTGTTAACAAAGCCAACATCATACCGGTGGAGGAAAGGAAGGAACTAGCAGAACGCGAGCAACTTTGTCGCAAGTGCGGCGGCCTAGGCTACAAAGGACGGATCGGGGTTTACGAGTTCCTGAAAAATACTGAGCGGCTTCAAACTATGATCACTCAAGGGGCTCCGACAGAGCAACTCAAGGAAGCAGCGGTAGAAGAAGGAATGAAAACGTTGTTGGCTTACAGCTTGCAGTTAGTGCGGGAAGGCGCGACTACCTTTGAAGAAGTCGAGCGGGTAACGTTTACAGACTCGGGGCTGGAGGCGGAACTGAAAGCCAAACGGAAGCAGGGACTTACCTGCAAAAGTTGTCGGGCGGAATTGAAGCCGGAGATGCTGGATTGTCCGTACTGCTTGACGCCGCGCTTTTTGGATTGATTCGGCAGTCATCGGGCATCGGGCAAAGAGGGCATCGGGCAAAGAGGGCATCGGGCATGGGGCAAAGAGGGCATCGGTAAAACTGACAACAGTCAACTGTCAACTGACAACTGACAAGTGAGCTAGATTGGTCAATAACTATCAACTCGATCTAGGAGAGGTATCTATGGGTCTGATGATTGAAGACGTATTGGAGTCCCTGGTAGAACAAGGGGGTTCGGACATACACATCCAAGCAGGCGCGCCTATCTTCTTCCGCGTCAGCGGGAAACTAACTCCTCAGTCGCAATACGGCGACATTCTGTCTGCTGAGGAAGTGCAGATCCTGATTTTCCAAATGCTCAACAATATGCAGCGTAAGCACTTGGAAATGGAGTGGGAACTCGACTGCGCTTACGGGGTGAAGGGATTGGCTCGGTTCCGGGTGAATGTGTACCGGGAGCGGGGTGCTTGGGCTGCTTGTATGCGGGCTCTGGCTTCTAAGATTCCTAACGCAGATGCTTTAGGCGTGCCACAGATTTTGCGGGATCTGACGGAAAGACCCAGGGGTATGCTGTTGGTGACGGGACAAACGGGTTCCGGGAAAACTACTACGATGGCGGCTTTGTTGGATCTGGTCAACCGGACGCGGGCAGAACACATTCTGACAGTTGAAGACCCGATCGAATATGTGTTTCCGAATATCAAGAGTTTGTTTCACCAGCGCCAAAAGGGGGAAGATACTAAGAGCTTTGCAAATGCCCTGAAAGCGGCTTTGCGGGAAGATCCTGATGTGATTCTGGTGGGGGAAATGCGCGACTTGGAAACGATCGGTCTGGCAATCTCGGCGGCGGAAACGGGTCACATGGTGATGGGAACGCTGCACACTAATTCGGCTGGTGCAACGGTCGATCGGATTTTGGACGTGTTCCCGCCAATTCAACAACCCCAGGTTCGCGCCCAGGTGTCTAACTCTTTGGTGGGAATTGCCAGCCAAAATTTGGTGGTGAAAATTGGGGGCGGCCGCTGCTGCGCTATGGAAATCATGGTGAATACTCCAGCTATGGCTAACTTGATCCGGGAGGGCAAAACTCCAATGATTTACTCCCAAATCCAAATGGGGGCGAAGTTGGGCATGAGGACGATGGAAATGGCCCTCGCTGAACTTTACAAGAGCGGTAAAATCACTTGGGAATCGGCAATGGGCAAGGCTTCTAAGGCGGACGAACTCGAACGCTTGATCGGCCCGGCACCTGTCGGTGGCGCCAAGGTAGGGGCTCATTAATTAAGTCATTGGTTATTAGTTATTGGTTATTGGTTACTGGTTACTGGTTATTGGTTATTGGTTATTAGTTATTGGTTATTAGTAACAATCAACAAACGACTAAGACCTAACTAACAACTACGAACCAACAAGTAACAAATAACCAATAACGACTAACCAATAACTACTGATTACTAATTTTTAATAAAATCCCAGAGGTGAGCTGTGGCTACCAACGTTATCCGTCAAAAACCGAAAGGTGGCTTTGATTTCAGTGCGATTCAGGAGCAATTAGAGTATAACCTTACCAGTCTGACTGTTAAGGATATGGCTATTTTTGCTCGTCAGTTTGCGGCTATGTTTAATGCCGGGGTGGCGATCGTGAGATGCCTTTCCGTGCTGCACGAGCAGTGTTCTAATGCTAAGTTGAAACGAGCGCTCAGAAGCATGAATGCTGACGTGCAAGAGGGGATAAACTTAGCAGAGGCGATGGCGAAGTTTCCTGATGTTTTTGACCAACTGTTTATCAGTATGGTAGCGGCGGGAGAGGTTGGTGGTGTGCTAGATGAAACCCTCGACCGTCTGGCATTGATGATGGAAAAAAATCACAAGACGGAGGCTGAAATTAATTCGGCGATGTCTTATCCGAAGACTGTGTTTTCCATCGCGATCGTGATTTTTTTCGCAATGACCATATTCTTGCTGCCCACTTTTGCTAAAATATTTAAGGATATTGGTGCAGATTTGCCGGCTTTTACGTTGTTTATGTTGGCAATTAGTGCATTTTGTACGGCTTGGCCTCCGATCCAACAGTTGACAGTTATTGGGGTGATTATAGCGCTAAAATTTGCTTTCGATATGTACTACAAAACTCCAATAGGTCACCTGCAAATTGATCGGATTGCGATGAAGTTACCGATTTTTGGAGATTTGATTGAAAAATCGGCGGTGGCGAGGTTTTGCGTCATCTTTGGCTCGCTAACGCGATCGGGCGTGCCGATTCTCAGTTCTTTGGAAATTGTGCGAGATGTGGCGGGGAATCAGGCGATATCCAATGCGATCGAATATGCCAGACAGGAAATTCAAAGCGGCGGTATGATCAGTATTGCTTTGCAGGAACAAGCTGTTTTTCCATCTTTGGCTATTCAAATGATGGCAATTGGTGAGGAGACTGGGGAACTTGACAAGATGCTGATGAAAGTTGGCGCTTTTTACGAAACGGAAGTTGAAGAAGCAGTCAAAGGACTTACCAGTATGCTAGAACCTCTGATGATTGTTGTCGTTGGTGGTATCGTAGGTTCGATTTTGCTGTCAATGTATCTGCCGATGTTCGCAGTGTTTCAAAAGCTGTAAAAAGGTCAGTTGACAGTTGTCAGTTGACAGTTGTCAGTTGACAGTTGTCAGTTGACAGTTGTCAGCAGTCATCAGTCAGCAGTCATCAGTCAGCAGTCATCAGTCATTGGTTTTGTTTGAGTTTTTAATAATGTTCAGTCAGTAGTATGGTCTTGGCTACATTTTGAATAACAAATCACCAATTACCGCGAACTAATGACTAATGACTAATGACCAATGACCAATGACCAATAACTAATGACTAATGACTAATTAATTATTAATTGATTTAAAATGTCTGTAAAACAATCACATTACGAAGCATTACTAGCAGAATATAGCGAATCTTCGGCGGCGATCGCCCTGCTGAAAAAATATCGGCTGTACATGGAGATGATTCCGAGTATCCGCCGCGCTAACGAAAGCTTAATTACCATTCCTTTGCCAATTGTGCGCTTGCGGGAGGG
>JAYUGZ010000830.1:0-3119 GCA_043767465.1 Cyanobacteriota bacterium | reverse complement strand
TGCAAACCCAAACAAATGCCTAAAAAAGGTTTCCCCGAGGCGATCGCACTTTTTATCGGTTCTATCAAATTGCGCGATCGTAAATTCTGCATTGCCGGGTCAAACGAACCCACACCCGGCAAAACCACCGCATCCGCCTGCTCGATAATAGCAGGAGAATCCGTAATTTTTGGCACTGCACCCACATTTTCCAAGCCTTTACAGACCGAGTGTAGATTGCCCATGTCATAGTCCACTACTGCAATGACAGACATTGACTTACTTGCCTTATATTATCAATATCGCTATTATTGCATACAATCAGTCAGTTGTTATTGGTTATTGGTTATTTGTTATTGGTTATTTGTTATTTGTTACTTCCAATGCCCTGTTTGGCCCATTCCCCATTCCCCATTCCCCATTCCCAATCATTTATGACTAACAAAATCCTGTTAACCTCATTTGATACTTGGCTTCCCCATCAAAAGTCCAACTCTTCGGACGACTTATTAACCAAGATTTCCCAAATCAAATCTTTGCCTTATTCCCTGACTTTTTTGCAGAAACTGCCAGTAGATTCTGAACTAGCGCCCAATTTGGCGATCGCCCAAATCAACCAACTCCAACCCGACACTATTATCTGCTGTGGCATGGCCGAAAGCAGGCAAAAATTAACCGTAGAATCCTGCGCTTGCTGCGATACAGATATGCTGAAAACAGCAGTCAATCTCGAACCATTAATCGCTGATTTAGCCACCACAGAAATCAGTCACGCAGCCGGAAAATTTGTTTGCGAAGCCCTTTATTACGCAGTTTTAAAGTATATTTGCGATTCTCAACTTGCCGCTAAATGTATTTTCGTCCACGTCCCAGTTTTAACTGATGAAAATCTCGATAAGATTGTCACCGATTTTGTATTAATTATGCGCCGCCTAACTACAAGCAGAGACTAGAAACCGGGTTTCTTCCTATATTTCTCGTGACTCGTCCCCAAATCTCGTAGAAACCCGGTTTCTGGGGTTGACGCGCAGGGACGAGAAACCGGGTTTCTTCCTATATTTCTCGTGACTCGTCGCACAATCTCGTAGAAACCCGGTTTCTGAGGTTGATCCCCAAGCTACCAACTGCCAAGTAATTAACCGCCGTAATTCCAACCAGTGCTTTCTAACAGCAACGGATTGCCTTCCCGATGAACGCCGGCACCAATAACTTCTCCCACATAAACCGTGTGATCCCCGTGTTCCACAGCACCGACAACATTGCACTCGATGTAACCCAGAGAGTCCGAAATAATCGGACAACCAGTTTCTGCGCCGGCATAAAATTCTACATCTTCAAATTTATTGCCAACGCGGCGCTGCGGCTTAAAGAATTTCTGGGCTAACTCTTTTTGTCCAGCTTCCAAGAAACTCAAAGCAAACACACCGCTGGCTTTGATCATGGCGTGGGATTTGGAGTCTTGCTTGACGCAGTTGACGACTAAGGGAGGGGTAAACGAAGATTGCATCACCCAGCTAGCGGTGAAACCGTTGACTTCCTCACCGTCTTTGACACCGCAGATGTACAATCCGTGAGGGATTTTGCGCAGTATGGTCTTTTTAGCTTGTTCGTCTAGCACGGGCTTACCTGTCGATCGATAATTCTACACCGCCCAGTTTAGCAATCTTGGGCCCACAAACCCAACTGTCTTAAGGGCGATGCACCACACCGAGACTGTTGAGATTGCTCATATTGCTTTTTTCAATACAATATGTTCTGCTTCGGGTAACATTTATTTTTATTAACTTAAATAGAGTTTCCCATATTTTTTGACAGGTAACTATATGCTGTGTTAAAACTTGAGCTATTAATATGGAAATCTGAACGCAGTCGCTGAATCCGTTAACAGAACCGGAGATAATTCGATGACACAATCGTTTAAGCGGAACTTTGGTTTAGGTCTTTTAGCCGTCAGTATATTATCTTTAATTTGTTTCGGCATCGTAGGGATTGGCAGAAAAGGTCAACTTAATTTTGATGGTTCTGTACTTTACGCGGCTGGCCGTGCTTGGTTGATGGGTTTAAATGCCTACAACCACGATATGCTGACTCAGAGTGTAGCGGCAATAACAGAAATTAACACCCTTGAAGATGCGGCTTTCTTTTATCCTCCTCAATCAGCCGCATTGTGTATGTTTGTCGCTCTCTTCGATTACTCAGTTGCCAAATTCGTCTGGCTAGGACTCAACTTGCTGTCAATCGCAGCTCTGATTGCTATGACAGTTAGCACTATCAACAAACATCAAAATAATAGTGACAAGCAACTCGGCATTTTGGTAATGAGTGCCATGATTGTCGGGAACCCATTCACTTCCCACGTTGTGTGGATGGGTCAAACTTCTTTGATCGCTTTTGCTGCCACAATGGGTGCTTGGTTCTTCAGCCAACGGCAAAAATTTGCATTGGCAGGAATCTGTTTAGGTATAGCTAGCTTTAAGCCGCAACTATGCTTACTGCTCGGTATTTGGTTTTTGCTAGAACGGAATTGGAAAATATTAGCTGTAGCCTTCGCAACGGTTACAGTTATGAGCGCTTATCCCTTGGTGCTGTACGGCGGGCCCATTGGGATGCTGACAGCGTGGCATCAAGGAATTCAAGACAGCTATAGTTCTTTGCCTTTCAATCAACCGGGGTATATAGATAAAGTTGGCATGGAAAGTCTGTTCGCTTCTGTCGGCTTAAAGATACCAGCTATCAAGATTGTGGCGGTAATTTTAGCAGTTGTGCTGTGGGTATTTCGCAAGAGAATTAATCGAGAAGATGTCTTGGCTCTGCTGATGGGTATATCCTTCACGTTTCTCGGATATACTCACGTTTACGATTATGTAGGTTTGTTCCCGATTTTGACATCGCTGTGGCTGTATTGCAGCAATAACCGCAAAGCTGCGCTCACCACTATTGCTTTAGTTTTTCTGCTCTTTTTTCCGAGACGGATATTTTTAGCTGCGGGTCTACCTTTTTTGGTTCACTGGAGAACAATTGTTGTTTTGATTCTAGTAGTTGGTGTATTTGCATTCAGCATGAAAGCTAAATCGAATCAGGTATTGCAGCAGGAAATTGCTTGATTTTGCCGTTTGATAACATTCTCGATCAGTCCTGGA
>JAYUGZ010000829.1:0-3120 GCA_043767465.1 Cyanobacteriota bacterium | reverse complement strand
ACTTGTCGGAGTCAAAAGTAAGGGTCATTTTTCCAGTTGTCTTTGTCATATTCTGCATGAGTTAAAATGTACTTGATATAAACAATCTGCTTTTGATAGTTAAGACTTACGATTAAGCGATATTTATTTCCTTTGATATTGAAGATTGTAAAATTTCCAACTGCTTCAGCTTGAGGATAAATAGTTTGAACTTCAATAAGTTTAGTCCAATTGGCTTGAGTAGCAATCTTGTACCAATCATCGAGGGCTTCGCAGGAATCAGCATGATTTTGGCAGTAGTCTCTTAATTTTTTGCGACTGATAACGTGCATTTAGCGATCGATTTGAGGTTTTGCCGTTCTGGCTTGTGCGTCTTTCAGGGCGCTTAACAGGCGATCGGCATTTTTGGGCGATCGCAGCAGGTAGACTGTCTCTATTAAGCTTGCCAATTCGTCAGCGGCAATTAAGGCTACGTTTTCGCCGTCAGAGCGGGTGATGATGATGGCATCGCGATCGCTGATGACTTGTTCGCACAGTTCATCTAGATTGGCCAGAGCTTCAGTATATGTTACTTGGGTTTGTGTGAGTGACATGGTTTTTGGCTTCCCAATACTAAGAATAGTATAAGGGCGATCGGGCTTCATGTTCTATGTTGGGGCGGGAATAGTTAGTTTTGACATACTCTTTTAGTACCGGGCAAAGGGTGAAAAATGTGCGCTCGCCCTCGTGGCTTTTTTCAATCAATGAACGCCGTCCCAAGGATTGCATAACTTTCAAAAATTGCGATCGAGATAATTGCATATTCTCTGGCACTTTTGAGAGGGAAACAGGCGCCGATTCACTTGCTAGCCATGACATCACCTGTTTTTCTGACTCGGATAAACGATTAAATGGCCTATCCAGTAAAAATTCTAAATCACCTAAAAATAGTGTATCCTCAGACAAAAATTCCGATAGGCTGCCATTAAACAAATCTTGAATCATTGTAGCAACTATTTTCAACCACAAGGGATTACCTCTGTATTGTTCAATTAGTTCTGACCATTTTGTATCTTCAGCTAAACCTTTTTCTCTAAGGATTTCCCCCGCTTCTGCACATAAACCATTGAGTTGTAATGAGCGAACTGGCTGGTTTTTGCCTTCTAATGCGGCGATTTCTCTGGGTTTTTCCGAACCTATCAGAATTAAGCAACTGTTGTGAGATAATTCTCCTACTTGTTTGAATAGCGTGCCGTAATCTTCGTATCCAGGTTGATAGTTGCCAGCGAGTTGTCCGCTGCTATTCACCATTTGTACGTCATCAAGTATCAGCAGACAGCGGTATTTTTGCAAGTATTCCAGTAGGGGCAATCCCCCCGTGGTTGCCCTTTCTTCTGGGGAGGGGGCGGGCATGGGGGCTGGGGCGGGCACGGGGGCACCGCCCCTACGGAAAGATTGAATGATATTTTTTTGAAGTATTGACAGGGGTGGAGATGTGGCGAGACTTCGCCAGATGACGAAATCAAATTCATGTTTGATTTGTTGGACAAGTTGGGCGGCGATCGCGGTTTTGCCAATGCCGACTATGCCGTGTATGGCGAGTAGGCGGGTGTTTTCCTGGAGAATCCACTGTTTGAGGGTGGTGAGAGAGGTGGTGCGATCGTAGAAAATTCCCGACTTAGGCATTTCAGCTAAGAATTGACGCAATTTTGGTTCAGTGTTGCCTTTGTTTAGGGGTTCTTCATCAATTGGTGAGTTGGGGACTTTTGGGGACTGTGAATTATTTTCACAGAAGTTGACGTTACCAATGTGTACAAAGTCTTTATAGAAGTTCCCGAAACTTGAGAATTTTACTTGCTCCAATCTGACTCTAAAATTTGATTTATTGACTTCTTCGCCTAATATTTTGGAAAATAGCTTCCACAATTCTGATGCAACATCCTTGACGTGACCTTCTGTACAGTGAAACTCATCTGCTGTTTTTGAGTATTTCTGACCTTGCCAAGCATTCCGAAGTATAGATTGTTGTAGAGGTTCTAAGTGTTTTCCCGTATTCGCAAAAACTAAGTCATCGGCAAAATTCAAGATTTCGTGAACGTCCATAGGTAGGCTAGCTGTCGGATTTTTACTAATTTTATCCTACTTTTTCCGACTCGATCCTACTTTAGTAGGTTGTTTAATTTCCGACTTGACTAAATTGGAATTATATTATATAAATAAGGTAATTATGACTAAGAGTGACATATAAACTTTGTAGGCAAGCGAAGTGAAATATTTAAGCACGGTACGAAGATTCGCAAAAATCTCTACTCTATTTTTCCTGACTGTATTCTTGACATATAGCTGTTCAGTGACGGAAACTTTGTTTGAAAAAAAACTGGAGTTTCCCACCGCCAGATTAGAAATTAAAGTTACTAGCACACCATCTGGACAAACTGATTTAGGCGCTGCTCAGGTGATGACCTTTGCTGAAGCCAAATCACTTAAATCTAATGGCACAAATATCAGGATACCGAAGTCGTCAGGTAAGTCTACTTCTGTTGTCGCAGCTAAATTTGGCAATGAAATCAGGCTGCTCGACTTTGTGATTCCAGGAGAACGAGAGCAACCTGAATTGAGCTTTGAGTCAAACGGCTAGAAGTTTGGTGTTTATGAACCCTATATTTTCTAGCTTGTCTTTTGAGCAGCGTGTTTCTGTGTTTAAAGCTGTTAGTGAAAATTCTAATTTTCAAAAGCTAGTGAAGCTGGTATCTGAGTCCCAGTCAATCTTAGACGAAAAAGCGATCGATCTATCTACTGACATTGCTCTATCGGTAGCAAAATCTCTGTTTGGAAAATCTTCTAGCGTTTCTACCCCTTCAAAACCAAGTCCTACAGTAACAGAAGAAAAACCAGTAACACCAGTAAAACCAAATAATTCTGCTAACCCTTTCGATAAAGTACAATTTCCGAAACCTGTATGCGGTGACTCATTACCCTCAGATCCAAAAGCCTATCCTGTCAAACTGTATCCTGTTTTTGTTGATTACACCGAGAGTAACCTACAGACAGTAAAATCTAAATTTTGTCAAGACGCTTTATCGAAGACCAGAGAAAAAACAGGTAAGCAGGCAATACAAGTAGGCTCTTTTTTAACTGTTGACCGTGCTAATGCTTTTAAAG
>JAYUGZ010000828.1:0-19814 GCA_043767465.1 Cyanobacteriota bacterium | reverse complement strand
TATGCCCACGGAGGCCACGGAGGCCAGTCATACCTCATGTTTCGCTCGAAAGGCTATATCTGCGTTTATCTGTGTTGATCTGCCTTAATCTGCGGTTTCCCTCATAAATTTCAGATAATTTGCAAAAGTTGGCAAAAATTAGCATTGCAATCAAGAACACAGCAACATAACTAATAATTTTTCAAGTCAAGACTGCAATGCTTTTAGCCTGGCCCGAAGTTGGGCAATTTCCTGCGCCATATCTACCACCATTACCGCCCCTACGAGATTTAGTCCTAAATCCTGGCGCAACCGTTGGATTTGACCAATGCGTGCAATTTCCCGCGCGTGCAGCATTGATCCGATCGGCTCAATCAACCCCACTTGCACAAATTGTTCAATTACCATCGTTGAAGTTTCCGTCACCAAAGCTGCATATTCAAACGTATACAGTCGATCGCCATTTTCGGAAACAACCATAGTGGACAAGCTAAATTCGCTCATAGTGTCACCTCTTCTATTGCAGAACGTGGGTTAAAACTGCTACTCGCCTTGATTTTTTCATAACACTCCTGCTCGATTTCACTCAACTCCTTCGGAGACACGATCTGAAGTTTTACAATCAGATCCGTGCGATCGCCTTTGGGTAATATCCAACCCTTGCCGCGCAGCCGCAGCGATTGCCCGGAATTTACCCCTTTCGGCACAGTCATCATCACACCCCCCTCTGGCGTTGGCACTTGGATTTGAGTACCTAAAACAGCTTCATCTGGGCGAATAGGAACCTCGCAAGTTAAGTTATCACCTGAAAACTTAAAAAAGGGATGGGGAAATAGTTCGATTGTCAGATACAAATCGCCTCGTTGTTGAGAAAAAGGGCTGGCGCGACCTTTTCCTTTCAGCCGAATCCGACTGCCTAATTTAGCACCTGCGGGAATGCGAACGTTAAGGGTTTCATTGTCCAACTGCAAGCGTTTTTGGACGCCGTGAAATGCTTCCGAGAACGAAAGCGCGATCGCCGCTTCAGTATCCGGTGCAGGCCCTTGAGTGCGAAATCCACCAAAATCATCAGCCTGAGTCGAGGTGCCCGAATGAGTTTGTCGCGATCGGCTTTGGCCGCCGCGACCCAGCAAATCTTTGATAAAATCATCAAAATTGCTGTATTCGTCGAAATTGCTGGACGGATCGAAATCAAATCCCCCGGTATTCGTGCTACTTCCTCTCGGAGGAGCGCCACCAGCCCCTGCTTGCTTCCAGTGCTGCCCAAATTGGTCATACTTGCTGCGCGTTTCAGGATTTGATAAAACCTCGTTGGCTTCATTCAAATCTTTGAACTTATCCTCAGCTTCTGGATTGCCGGGATTCACATCTGGATGATGTTTGCGGGCAAGTTTGCGATATGCTCGCTTGATTTCTTCAGGAGTTGCAGTTTTGCTAACTCCCAGAATGGTGTAGTAATCTTTGAAGTCGGTTGCAGTTGGCATGATTTATCAATCAAAATCTGATGATTCTGCACTGGGAACATCGTTTGTCAGTGATAAATCTCCTTCTTGACTGAGTTGTTCAAAGTCTTCAGTTGTGGTAAACCGCTTTGCCTCTGTTGGATCTGTGGCTGGATTGCCACCAAAATTGGTCGCTGCTGAGCGATCGATCGCAGAAGGATCGATTTCGGCTCCTGCCTCGGCTTCGGCGCTTAACAGTGCATTACCTCCAGCATAATGATTTTTTCCGGCGATCGTTTGTAGAGCGGACGCGGCGGCTTGATTGGGAACTGCTCCTTGAGACACCATTGATTCGTCATTCATGATTAGAACCTCTTAAATTACGGTTTAGTTTGCTTGTTGTAAGGCAATACGCTTGGGGTTGACACTGTTTATTGCCGGGAGATCCCTTGCAGCATCCCCCTTAAAAAGGGGGACTTTGACTCCGGTTCCCCCCTTTTTCAAGGGGGGCTAGGGGGGATCTGTCTTCACCAAAACGTATGGCGTTTTAGGGTACAAAATCAGCATCAATCACATCTTCCTCGCTGTTTCCCGACGGTGGACTTGCGGGATTAGGATTACTCGCATCCGCACCAGCTTTGGCGTAAACGGCGCTACCGATTTGCATCAGGGCTTGTTTGAGATCCGTTGTGAGCGATCGCATTTGATCGTAGTTTTCTTGACCAATTGCCGATCGCAAATTTCCAATCAATGATACCGCCCGCTCCTTATCAGCATCAGAAACTTGACCATCCAAATCTTCCAGTTGTTTTTCTGATTGATAAACTAGCGAATCTGCATTGTTTTTGGTATCAATCTGGTCACGCCGTCTTCGATCTTCCTCAGCATGAGTTTCCCCATCGCGCACCATGCGTTCCACATCGGCTTGATTCAGAGTAGAAGCACCAGAAATCGTAATCGACTGTACTTTACCAGTGGCGCGATCTTTCGCAGTTACTGATAGTAAACCATTGGCATCTAGATCGAAGGTCACATCAATTTGTGGCACGCCGCGCGGGGCCGGAGGAATACCATCAAACCGGAACGTTCCCAAACTTTTGTTATCGTTTACTAATTCTCGTTCTCCCTGCAAAACATGAATTTCGACATTTGCTTGGCCATCCGCAGCCGTTGAAAAAGTCTCCGATTTCTTGACAGGAATTGTGGTATTGCGGGGAATGATTTTCGTCATTACCCCACCCATCGTTTCTACGCCCAAAGAAAGCGGTGTGACATCGAGCAGTAGAACGTCTTTTACTTCTCCAGCCAGCACTCCGGCTTGAATCGCTGCCCCTACAGCCACCACTTCATCGGGGTTAACGCCCTGATTTGGATCTTTATTTGTGATCCGTCGGACAAGTTGCTGCACGGCTGGAATTCGCGTAGAACCGCCGACTAGCACAACTTCATCGAGATTTTCACTGCTGAGATTGGCATCCTTCAAGGCTTGCTCAACAGGGATACGGCAGCGATCGAGCAAATCTGAGCACAGTTTATCAAAATCTGCCCTTGTCAAGGTGATATCCAGGTGCTTGGGCCCCTCCGGGGTTGCCGTAATGAAGGGCAGATTAATCGTCGTTTGAGTCGCATTAGAAAGTTCAATTTTGGCTTTTTCTGCGGCTTCGGTTAATCGTTGGAGGGCTTGCTTATCCTTGCGTAAATCAACGCCTTCGTTACTCTGAAATTCGTCAGCAATGCGATCGACAATCTTTTTATCGAAGTCATCGCCGCCTAAGTGAGTATCCCCACTGGTAGATTTGACTTCAAACACACCTTCTCCCACTTCTAGAATCGAAACATCGAAGGTACCGCCCCCTAAATCGAACACTAGAATTGTTTCATTGCCCTTTTTGTTCAAACCATAGGCAAGCGCTGCTGCCGTCGGTTCATTAATAATGCGGAGTACCTCTAGCCCAGCAATTTTGCCTGCATCTTTGGTTGCTTGACGTTGCGAATCATTGAAGTAAGCAGGCACGGTGATTACTGCTTGGGTCACCCGTTCTCCCAAGTATTTGCTAGCATCATCCGTAAGTTTTTGCAGGACTTGAGCAGCAATTTCTTCAGGCGCGAACTGTTTTTTGAGCGCCGGACAATCTAGCTTGACGTTTCCATTGTTATCGCGGATGACTTTGTAAGAAACTTCGCTCGCTTCGTGAGTGATTTCATCGTATTTGCGTCCGATAAATCGTTTCACTGGTAGGGTCGAACGGGGTATCGCTACCCCGAACTCCCATGCAAAACCGGACGTGATAGTTTCCCATCATCCGGCTCCTCGATTGTTTGGCGCTTGTCATGCGTACCTCTTTCCCCTTAAGGGTTAGGGGGCTAGAAATAAGATTCATCACTTCTCATCTCCCACTATGAAAGGTTCCCATTTGGCGTGAATAATGTCGTGGCAGTGTCTATGTACGGCTGTCAGATTTGTCTTCTTGTTGTTGCTTCTGTTTCTATCTATGTGATGTACTTCAATTAGACAATCGGACGTGAAGTACAGACCGCAGTGCGAACACTTCCCATCTTGCTTTTTAATAAGCTCGGATAATTGTTTGGGAGTTTCAGGGTATTCCCCTTTTCGCTTGCTCCAGTAGACCCAATCTCCGTCATAAGGGCTTATTTCACCCTTCACCTTTGTGTGTCTGGTTATTGGAGTATCGCCATGCTTGGCTAGACAATGCTTGCCGTTTTTGGTGGCGAATACCCAATTGTTATTTCCCTTGGTTGTCCAAGTCTTGTCGGCGCTTTCATGACGGTAAATTGCCCATCCTCGTATTTGCTGATAGATGATGTGGTCTGCAAGTTGGAATATATCTTTGCTGCAAACCGTTTTGTAATAGTTTGACCAGCCCCTGATCACGGGGTTTAGTGTTGCAATTAAGGCATCTCGCGATGAACCTTTGTGCTTATCGATTAGGTCGCCTACTTTAGATAGATGGACTTTCAGCTTTTCCTTGGATGGTGTGATGATGGTTTTAAATCCTTGCTTAGACGCATACTCCCCTACCTCGAACTGTCTAACATTAAATCCGAGGAAGTCGAACCCTATGTTGCCTCCTTCTTCAACTAGAGTGTGTGAGAGTCTGGTTTTTTCGGGTTTTAATTCCAAGCCAATGCCACTGAGCCATTCTGCTGTTATCTGCATACATCTTTGGACGACGGCTTTATCTTTGTGTAGAATCACAAAGTCATCAGCATAGCGAACTACTGTTAGGGTCATTCGCTTAGAGCGTTTGCTCTGTTGTCTGCCGTAGTTATTTTTCATATCTACGGTTTCAACGTATTGGAGTAGCCGATTTTCCAAGCCGTGGAGGGCGATGTTTGCTAGCAAGGGCGATATAACTCCGCCTTGCGGCGTTCCCTCAGATGATTGACTGAACCCTTTCTTTTTATTGCGATTAGCGTATTCGCTCCAGTCAATCACTCCCGCTTTCAACCATGCCCGAATTTGACGGCGGATGGTGGGGAATGTATTTAATTTTTCTAGCAGCGCTTCATGGTTTATTCGGTCGAAGCATTTAGCAATGTCGGCATCTAGCACGTATTTTGGCTTCTGCTTGATTGCTCCATATATTGCTTCGATTGCGTCGTGGCATGACCGCCCTGGTCGGAATCCGTAGCTGTTTGGCTCGAATTTTGCTTCCCATGAAGGCTCTAAGGCTGCTTTTACCAGAGCTTGGGATGCCCTGTCGTTCATTGTAGGTATCCCTAACGGGCGTTTTTCGTCCCTACCAGGTTTGTCAATCCAGACTCTCCTGACAGGTTTAGCCTTTTGGTTTAACCTCAGTTGGCGTACAAGTTCTAGCCTTTGTTTGGGGATTAAACTCTTAATCCCATCTATTCCAGCCGTTTTCTTGCCCCGGTTATCCTGAGTTACCCGACGAACGGCTAGTGCCTTAGCCGACCAAGACCTCATCAAAGTCTTTTGAAGCCTACGGACTGCTTTGACATCCCCACGTTGAGAGGCTTTGAATATGCGCTTTTGCAACTTAAAGACTATCCTCTGTATTTTTTTTCCAGTTGATATCCTTCCATTCCACTTCTGTCTGTATTGACTCAGTATTAGACGTATTCATTGCTACTTGTTCCTATTCATTTCCAAACAATCGTGAATCTGTCAGCGTATCCTCGCCATTACAGCGAGGCATTGGCTTTTGATTCAATCCTGCCCCCGTAAATCATCTGGCTAGCTACCTACTCAGGCATCGACCTTCCTGAGAGATGTATGGGGGTTATCCCGTTCCTAACGACCATTGATTGAATCTTTAGAGCGATGCTATTCACCGGGTTTATGGGAAATGCTTTGTTGGTCGGCTAAACACCCGCCAACTCCCTATCCTTGCCCTTTTGGGACTCCCAGTGTGATCAACCTATTTCACTGGTTATACCTAACGATGATTTAGACACATCTTCGCTTGCGCTGCTCATGGATTCCTGCTCGAAGGGATTCTCAGTTAGGTTGCCGAGTTACCTCCTTTTTACCCCGCTTTACCTCTAGGGTTGCTACACCTAGAAGTAGGGATAATGCTTTCACCACTGCATCTGTGGGGAGGGACTTACACCCTCAAGGTCGTTAAGTTGTCAAGGTTCATTTCAGTCCATACGAGAGGCTGATTCCTTGCTCCGCCTACACTTTAAGCTGTTAAGCTTTTGTTTTCACGGAAACGGGTCGCACGAGTAGAAGGTATTCTCTGTATTCATTACCGCCTGTCTGCGGGCAATTTGACCAACCAGGCGATCGCCCGTTTTGGTATACGCAACCACAGAGGGCGTGATGCGTTGTCCTTCTGCATTGGCAATCACGATCGGTTTTCCACCTTCGATAACTGCAATACAAGAGTTAGTCGTACCTAAATCAATTCCAACAACTTTTGCCATGATTTTAAATTCCTAAATTAGATTTTGATGTCAGCTATTCTGGATTTGGATTTCAATACGGTTCAGTTAAGCTCGATCTCCCTGGCACACCCCTTAAAAAAGGGGGACAAGAAATTGCTCAAAGTTCCTCTTCTCAAAGTCCCCCGACTATCCGGGGGATGCGAGGGGGATCTCCGGGGGACAAACATCATTAACTGAACCGGATTGATTTAGATTTGACTTGTTGGGCGGGCTGGGAGCAACGCCCCACAAAACTTTCAAGCAACAGGATTGTGACAATTAGATTCACCCAGCTTATTCTGCTTCTGAAAAAGCTGTTGTTAGAAATTCGATTGACCTGCCATTGACAGTTCACGAACAGATTGTGGAATCAGAACGGTATCAATGATATGAATGACTCCGTTATCGGCTTTGACATCGGGTTTTATGACATTGGCATTATTCACTTTCATCCCTTCAGAAATATCGATCGTCAGCGTTGAACCTTCCACAGTTGGGGTTGAACTTAAGGCATATGTATCTGTGGATGGAATGCCCTTGGCAATCACATGATAGGTCAAGAGTTTTTCTAACTCCGGCGCATTGTCGAGGAAATATCCCATTACTCCCGAAGGCAACTTAGAAAATGCTTCATCCGTCGGAGCAAAGATCGTAATCGTAGCAGGTTCCATCAATCCCTGTAATAAACTTGCTCGATTAATGCCTTCAACTAAGGTTGTAAATCGACCGTCATTCACGAGTGTATCTACAATGTCGTACATGAGTGATTCTCCTTAAACTACTGGTTGTGGTAATTTCGATTGATGTTTTATTTCTTAGTTGGATCGTCACTAACTTGAACGATTAACTTGCCAAAGTTTTCCCCTTGCAGTAAACCAATAAAAGCGTGGGGTGCATTTTTCAGCCCTTGTACAATGTCTTCTCTGTACTTCAGTTTGCCTGCCAGCAACCACTGAGACATATCATTCATAAACTCTTCGTGACGCTGCTGGTAATCGCCAACCAGAAACCCTTTGATCAGCGCACGTTTAACCAGTAGCGGCATCAGATTAGGGCCCGGAGGTAGAGTTTCAGCATTGTACTGGGAGATTAAACCTACTAAAGGAATTCTGGCTCCCAGATTAATGTTTTGCAAAACTGCTTCTAGAATTGGGCCAGCCGTATGATCGACGTAGATATCAATTCCATTTGGGCAAGCAGCTTTTAATGCTGAATTCAGGTCTTGAGTTTTGCGGTTAATGCAGGCATCAAATCCTAATTGATTCACAACGTAATCGCATTTTTCATCACTGCCAGCGATGCCTACTGCCCGACAATCTTTGATTTTGGCAATTTGACCGACAACTGCACCAACTGCACCAGAAGCAGCCGAAACCACGATTGTTTCGCCGGCTTTGGGTTTGCCAATATCTAGCAGTGCAAAATAGGCTGTCATTCCAGGCATTCCGGTAATGCCTAATGCGTAAGAGATTGGTACTTGACTGGGGTCGAGTTTTCTCAAGGTTTCGCCTTGGGCGATCGCATAATCTTGCCAACCGCCATACCCCAGCACGAAATCGGCATCTGAAAATTTGGGGTTGTTTGATTTCACTACTTGGCTGACAGTGCTACCCATCATGACTTTGCCTAATTCTGCCGGAGTTGCGTAGGACGCGCGATCGCTCATTCGCCCTCGCATATACGGGTCAAGGGATAAGTAAATGGTGCGGTTGAGTATTTCTCCCTCTCCCGGTTCTGGAATTGCTGTTTCAACTAAGGCAAAATCGCTCTCTTTTGGTTCTCCAGTCGGATAAATTTTGAGCAGAATTTGTTGGTTCATTGACTCAGACATGGATGCCTCCTTTATTTATAGATTGCCCGATCGATCGAGCCGTGGAAGAATTCGCCCTCGGATTCAAATCGTTCACTGCCGAAGAACCATCCCCCCCGGAGTTGCGTCGGGATCGTATAGCCCTCAAAGGTGCCGATCTTCTCTACGATTCCACCAAAGTCGTTATATTGAAACGCGCCAGCGTCCGGATTGCCCCAGCGATCGACTTTGATCTGCTCCAAGACTCCCTGATTGGAAACCGTCAGGGTAATCTTGGCCGGTTCTCCGAGTGCTGTAAAGGTTGCCTGAACTTGGGAAACGTTTAACTCAGTCCAGATGATGTCAGGGTTACAGAGGACAGATGGCAACCACATGGACTCTGAGTGAACTCGTCCCACGCACGATCGAGTGATATCCTCTCCGCTTCTCTGTATGGTATTCCACTTCGCTTCACCGACACCATCCACGATGCGATCGTCTCCCAAAATTGGTAAGCCATTCATCAAAGTAGTCACCTGCCAAATCATGCCTCGATCCCAGCAAATCACTTCTTCGGCTTTAAATGAATGCCAATGTTTTCCGAGTTTGATTTCACCGTGCATCCACAATCGAACTGCTGAGGCGAGCGGTGTACCGGGGGCGATCGCGCATTCCAAATAGCGACGGGCTAGATTCGGAAGATTGATTAATAATTCAGGATGGAAGGGGCGATCGCTCTTCGATGCTGATTCCCACAAATCATCAATCGAAATCGGTTTAGTTTTAATCATCATGACCTCCGGTTTGGGCGATCGGTATCGATCGCATTTCTAAGTGTTTTAGTGCCAGCCCTCTCTGGATATTCCAAAGGCGAAAGCATCATTAGCACTAGACCGATGGACATCAATCCCCCCTGAGATTAGGTTGTAGTCAGCGAGGATTCGTTCCTACGAATACCCGAAAATCAGTCGTCGATCGCACTATGAATGACTTTGATAAATGTGATTGAGAATAGATGTTCAATCTGGTTCATGTTCATGCAACGATTACTCGATCGAGCGATCGCCTCAGCGATCTGGGAGTTTCAGGGCCATAGCCGAAACGCAGAACCAGATCTGGCCTGCGATCGCCCATACCAAGATAAGTCGCGAACTGCGGGCGCAATGCCGAAACCTCGATCGGTTGATTCAACAGTGCATTTTTGATACCTAGCGCTGTAGCTTGTAGGGCAAAACGTTCATAACATCGCCCTGTTTCCACCCAATGCTCCTGATCATTACGATCGGATACAAACACAGCGATGCCCGCAGAGCTACGGATATGTTTGGCATATTTATCATTCTCACTCTTGGCAGTGAAAAACAAATTAAACAGCTCCATCCCCAGCCAGCGGGGCGCAACAGGATTTCCAGAAGAACCTGAAAATAAACCATCCCCCTTACTCACCACTTCGTCACAACCAAAGCGAATCCAAGATTCGAGTTCCTTGACAAAAGCGCGATCGTTCATCTGCGTCGTATTGCCTTGAACTACATACTCAAGGATTTTATCGACGTGTTTTTTTTCGGTGATAAGTAACACATTGACTCCCTTACCCTGCCCCGCAGATTCAAGGGATTTCAAGTCATCACTGCTTAATTTTCTGCCGTCATATTCTACTCTGGTACACTGCCGTTTAGGAATTGCATCAAAAAGCGGGGAAATAACAGTTTGTGATGGTTCTAATGTCACTTTCACAACATCCATAGCAGAGTCGAAATGCACTTGTCCCTGCTTGCCAAAAGCCTGCGCCGCTTGCATCAGATTCTCGGTTGCACAACCCAAACTGACAAACATATGATGGTTATCAGGATCGACCGCAGGGCACCGTCGCGACCAATCCGGCAAGATTGAGATGCTCTGATCTTCGATCGCGAATTTCCAGCATTGAGTATTATGGCTGGACGGCGCGAGTGTGGCATAGCGAACCAGTTCGCGATTTACTGCTAAAAACCCGATCGGCGGATGTTCTGTACTGTGTCGCCAAGTGTTTCGCACTGCCTCGTCGTATCGACTAGCAGCACGATCGACAGATGCTGCTGTATAGACGGCTGTCCCACCCGCCAGTGTGGCAATTGCTAAAATAACTTGTCGTCGAGTCGCCATATGCAATACCTGATTAACGAATTGATTAGATTGCCAAAATGCTGGGTCGATCGTCAGCATCCAGTCACCGCGCAGGTGTAGCCATCCATAGGGTAGGCGCCACCATCGAGACTCCTAGTGGCTGGGATTTGGGCCATAAAACGAGGATGCAGGAGCTAGCTAGAGTTTAAGCTGCGTCCTGTGTTTCACCGCTCGTTTGCCACCTAAATTTCAGATTGCTGTTGTGTTGCACATCAGGCTGCATTGCTTGGGATTGATGGCTAATCATTTGATTCCTGAATGTTGACTATGTTAAAGATTTCAACGGCGAGTTTGTTGTCGCAGCTTAATTAGCTTGTAACTTGATCAACGTTTTTGTCCCGGCAACGTCATTGATCCAAAGTGCGATCATCTGACCAGTTGAGCTTTGTCCCGTTAAAACTTCAGTGGGTGCCTCGATCGTATGAGCATAAGTCACTTCATCTTTACCCACTTCAATCACCAAATCATCACCTTTGCCAGGGCGATCGTTTACGATTGCCAGCAAAGGTGCGTTTTGAATCAGCACTCGATCGCCGAGTTCTGGATCGATGCTTTCGATCGAAATATGCCGTCCACGATTACCATCGGAAAACTGGTCAAAAAATTCGCCCCATTGCTCGCGAGGCAAAGACTTGGTTAACTCAATTTTGCTTACCATTATGACTCCTTATGAAAAACTAGAAAAAACAACCGAAGAATGAAACCGCGAACTTTACGCCAACAGCACCACCTTGGTGGCCAGTCGCGCCAGTAACCAGAATTGTTTTATTTGAGTTTGCCATTTTTTCTTCCTTGTAAATTAGTTGTCTAATTAGTAATGCTGGTTGGGATGACGATCGTGAGGCAGGTAAATGGGCAGCATCTCAATGAAAGTAAAAAGCTTTTTTTGGGAGTGCGAGCTGTCGCACTGATACAAAATCAAAACTGAGATGATTCCGGTAAATGCTGATATTAATCCAGTGCTAACAGTCATAAGTTTTCCGCGTAGAACGATCGCGCCTGTGCCAGTAACTGGTCTTCGGTCATGTGTTGTTCGTTGACGACGACGGTACCGACAACTCGCCGAGCGAGATCGGGGTGATGTTCTTTGAGTTCGGCCAGCAGATAGTCCATCGCGCTGCTGGCTCCGGTCGAGCTACCAAAAATCAGAATCTTCTCTGCGCTACTGAGCGATCGCGCTATATCCTCGTAGAAAGATTTGATCTCCGGCTGACGCTGACCATTAGCCTCATCATCCACATTGTGCAGATGTCGGTGAGAACCGTCTGGGTCGTAAGGTGCGATCCGCTCTGGCACTGAGCCGTGCAGTTCTGCCTTATAGATACGGGCCTCACGGTGATCGATAACGACTAGCAGGTGCCCACCCTCGGCAACTGTTGGCTCTACGGGTACAGTCGATCGCTCCAAGAAGTGGCGAATCTGCATCAGTTCCTGAACGTCAGATAAATCTTTGTGCTTCGGGGGGTGCACCGTCAGCGTCTCGCCATTCCGCGTAAATCTCAGATTGCCGTTGTGCTCCTCCTCCACGTCGGTGAGTGCGCTGAGCATCGATCGCACATCGTGCCACTGAAGGTTTCGGGCGATCGGGTGCGCAAACAGAGCGTGATAAGTGGTTTCATGAACCTTGGACATCTGCATAGTTTCCATCAATTCCTCCTTGGCCAAGCTTGGCCAGTTGCGATCGAGTTGCCTCAATCGCCTTAATTAAACTCTTCGGCTTCGCATCTAATTTCGCTGTGACAGCAAGCCATTGGCGAATCAAAACCGAACCATTGATTTAAGGAATGAACCCTGTTTTAGAAGGTTTATCCCTTGGCTGCACTCAATCTCTGCACGATAAATCATGCAATTGCGATCGATTTAAACAGCAACTAATTCATCATGATTTGCATTTTGCAGAATTTGCTGTGCTCGATTGAATTCCAGATCCGTACCTGAAGCAATCACCATAAACTTTCCTGCTTTGACTTCTGTCTCGTACTTCAGGGCTTGCTCCTTGGGAATTCCCAATCCGACGAGAGCACCTGCAAGTCCCCCAACAACGGCAGCACCAGCACCCCCAATAATCATCCCTTCGAGCCAACCTGCCAGCACTCCCACAATTGGCCCAGCGACAATCACCTGACCCATTCCAGGAATAAATAGTAATCCGGCACCGGTGAGGATGCCAAACAGTCCGCCCATAAAACTGCCCCAGTAGGCTCCTTCGCCCGCTCCGGCCTTTGTGGTATCTTTCCAACTTAGAAATCCGCGTACATGATCTGTAGTTTGATAGTCTTTAGCAATGATTGAAATTTTGTCCATATCGAAGCCTGCTTTTTGCAGTACCAGCACCGCTTTTTCTGCTTCAACATGGGTGGGGAAAACATGAACTATTTCGTGCTTGTCTGACATCATGATTTTGTATCCTTGAATAGTATTAGACGATGACTAAATATGTGCCACATCAAATCCCCAAAATTTCTATTCATAGGGATAAACAATCCGCTCGAATCCTTGAGTTGCAAATATGACCAGCCATTTAAGTAATGTCTTGCCAAAAATGTCAATTCAAGCCTAAAACATTTGTATCACTTGTTTATAACTGAGTCCTGATTTCATCACATCAGCCTTAAGAAGTAGACTTAAAGAATACTCCAATTCCTCCTTTTTTTAAGCAATTATTGGGAATAACCGAGACCAAGCGTCAAACAATATACTGGGATTATATTTGATGTTTAATTGACAGGAATCTCCACCCCATTTCGGTCAAATATTAATACCTGATTGATTGCGAATTCAGCATCTCGCAGTTCATTGAAAGCATTCTCTGCCTCTGGATGGCTAGAGAAGATTTTCACAGATTGTTTACTGCTTATGCAATCACGGTAACAGGCTGTTGGGTGATTTAATGTATTAATTGTATGAGTTGATTGATTACGTTATAAAACTTACAGATAATAAGATTTATCATCCCATAGCGCGAAACGGGCAAGTGACGAATTTCCGTATTGCTGCACTATTGCTGTGGCTTGGCGCCGCTCGATAGACGATCGCACTTTCCATCGATCGCACATCATGCCACTGAAGGTTTCGGGCTGCTGGGTGTTGAAAGATTCCTCTGTAACTGGTTTGATGAGTCTTGGATATCTGGACATCCATTAATTTCTCCTGCCTAATATTGACAAGCTCATCTACAAATTTGATTAACTACCGTTTGAGTTACTGCATGAATTGATCGATCGCGATATCGTCACTTCTCAGATTTCCAAGCGAGATATCACGGCTGTACAAATGGCGAGCGATCGCAACTCAAGTCAAAATAACTTTGTCAGTAATCTGACCGCGAGCATCAATATCTTGACACTCCTCGACCTGAAGGTACGAGGATTCTTAGATCTTAGACCGGACTTAAATCAAGAACATTGCTGCACCAGACCCAGAGATCCAATCTCCCTAAGCGTTTACGATCTCAAAGATCGAAGTTCCGACGTGCCCCGTCGTACTTATCCCGCGATTGAGGATATTAATTGCGGCATTATGATCTCTGTCCATCTCACACCCACACTGACAAATATGGGTTCGAGTGGATAGAGATTTCTTAACCACAAAACCACAACTGCTGCATTCTTGGCTTGTGTAAGCTGGATTCACCGCAATGGTAATCCGACCGAACACTTTTCCAAAATATTCTAAGAACATTCTGAACTGATACCAAGAAGCATCGCTAATCGATTTTGCCAGACAATGATTTTTGACCATGTTAGACACTTTCAAATCTTCGTAAACTACTACATCGTTTGATGTGATTACGCACCTTGCTAACTTAATAGCATGGTCTTTGCGTTGTCTACTTATTTTGAGATGTCGCTTACCTAAAATCACTCTAGCTTTACGGCGATTCAAACCACCTTTTACTTTCCGGCTTACAAGACGCCCGGCGCGTTTTAATCGTGCTTCACCTCTACGCAGAAATCTAGGGTTGGGAACCATTTTGCCATAGGAATCAGTGTAAAACTCTTTAAGTCCCACATCTAATCCAATCGTTTTGCCTGTCATTGGAGCGAGTTCTACTCGGTCTACTTGGATACAAAACTGGACGTAATATCCATCTGCTCGTTTAATTAGTCGAATTCGTTTGATTTGGTCTGGCTGGTAGAAATTGAGATCGCGAGTCCCTTTAAGCTTCAGCTTGCCAATGGAGCACTTATCCGTAAATGTAATTGATTTCCTATCTGATGCTAGCTTCCAAGAATTAGTTTTGTATTCAACGGATCGACAGTCTTTTTGGAATTTAGGGAAGCCAACTTTCTTTCCTTTGATACCCTTTTTGATATTTTCGTAAAATCGGGAAATGCTAGCCCATGCTCTCTCCGCACTTGCCTGTCGAGCCATTGCGCCTAGCTTGTTTGCAAAGTCAAATTCTTTGGCCCAAATTGCACAATACTTAGAAAGATCGAACCAAGATTTTGCACCACCATCCATCCACAGCCGGATTGATTTATTGCGAATAAATTGACAAATTCTAATCGCTTCATCGATCGACTGAAACTGATTTGGTTTTGCGTAAGCCTTGAATTCGAGAACAAGCATTTTTTTATGCCTCCTGTTCCTATAATAGCACACTCATCATAGGAATACTCAACATTCTGCCAGAATCCCGAGAAAGTCCCCCTAGAAGGGGGAGGCTCTAACCCCATTTCTTTGGTAGACAATGGGAATTGCAGTTCCTAACTCAACGTTCACAATCTCCGCTTCAGATAGATTTGACCGGGGCTTAATAATGGCACGGAGTGAGTTGCCATGCGCTGCAATCAACACATTCTCTCCGGCAATTAAGTGCGGTAAAATGCGATCGCAAAAAAATGGCACGGTACGCTTCACCGTATCCGCCAAACTTTCGCCGCCCGGTGGAGCCACAGCATAGGATCGCCGCCAGAGTTGCACCTGCAATGAGCCAAATTTGGCGGCGGTTTCAGCTTTGTTCAACCCTTGCAGTTCGCCATAGTAACGTTCATCTAGCATAGCTGTGGGATAAACTGGTAGCTCCAGTTCGCGATCGCCCTTGTATTGATCCCAACCATGCCAGTCTCGATCGTCTGCCCCATGCTTGATAATCGGAATTCTGCCGTCGCAAATATCATCTACTTCTGTCAAGATTACGATCGCAGTTTCGATCGCTCGAAACAACATACTGGTAAAACAAACTCTGACTCGATAATCCTTCAGTTTGCAGGAGGCGATCGTTGCTTCTGCCCGTCCATATTCACCCAAAGGAACATCAACCCATCCCGTAAATTTATTCTCCGCATTCCAAAGGCTCTGTCCGTGACGGATCAAAATTAATTTAGCCATTGTGTTTTACCTCAATACGCTTGGGTTAACGCTGTTTATTGCCCAGAGATCCCCCTAAATCCCCCGGATAGTCGGGGGACTTTGAGAATACTCTTGTCCCCCCCTTTTTTAAGGGGGGCTAGGGGGGATCTGGCTTAACTAAACCGTATTATGTTTTACCTTGGCAGATCGGAAGTCCATACAGAGATGATTTGACTAGAGTTCCAGCGTGTCAAAAATGTCACGTAAAATCTGGGCGGAATGAATAAGCTGTTGTTGCTCCGTATCGTTGAGGGTAAGATTGAGCGTCTTAACGACACCTTTTTCATTCACAACAGAGGGCAGGCTCAGACAAACATCGCGAAGGCCGTAGAAGTCATTCACCAGTGAACTAACCGTCAGGATGCGTTCTTGTCCGTGCAGAATAGCTTTAACAATTTCAGTCGTCGCCAGTCCAATGGCGTAGGAAGTAGATCCTTTGCGTTTGAGGATTTCGTAGCCAGCGTTTTTAACGCGATCGAAAATCTCCTGGAGTGCGGCGTTGTCTGGTGCTGGACTACCCTCTCGGTCATAGATGGACATTCCGGCAATATTAACCTTGCTCCAAACGGGCACTTCACTGTCGCCATGTTCGCCAATGATGTAAGCATGAACGCTGCGCGGATCGATGCCCATTTTCTGCGCCAGCAGGGTACGAAACCGGGCAGAGTCGAGCACCGTTCCAGAGCCAATTACCCTGGCCGCCGGAAAACCGGAGAGCTTTAGCGTCACGTAAGTCATAATGTCCACCGGATTGCTGACAATCAGCAGGGTGGCATTGGGGCAGTGTTTGACAACATCGGCGATTAAGCTCTTAAAGATGGCAACATTGCGGACAACCAGATCCAGACGGCTCTCTCCCGGCTTCTGACTGGCTCCAGCGGTAATAATTACCATGTCTGCATTCTGTCCGACATCGGCAACAGTGCCCGCTTTAATATCGACAGGTTCGACAAAAGGAACGCCGTGCATCAGATCCATGACTTCTCCCTGAAGCCGCTCTGCATTGATATCTTGCAGAATCAATTCATCAAAACAGTTTTGGATCATCATGGAATAGGCACAGGCCATCCCTACCTGTCCGGCACCAATAATCACACCTTTGCGCGGACGGATGCTGACTTGAGTTTCAGCACTGGGATTGGGTATAAAAAGGGTTTCAAACATATTTATTTGGTTGCTGCAAAAGTTTTTAATCGATCGTCAACTAGACAAGATTGCAAAAGTCCTTATTAATCGAATACGGTTCACTTAACACTATTTATGCCCCGGATAGTCGGGGGACTTTGAGAGCTTTCTTGTCCCCCCCTTTTTAAGGGGGGTGCCAGGGTGATCGGTCTTAAGTGAACCGTATTGCCTTTTAATCAACTTGTGGAACGGGCCGGAGAGCCCGTTCCACAAGTTGAGTTATCGATCGCGATATTAATCGTCACTTCTCAGGTTTCTGGGCGAGATATCACCGCTGTACTATAGCAGCATTGGCTATCAAATGATTATCCACAGGCTGCACTCCTGCATTTGCAGTCAGGGCGATCGTTCCATCCACCATATAAATCGTTCGCTTCGTCTGCGCGGCTACACTCGCATCATGGGTGACAACCACTATCGTCGTACCCTGTTGATTTAATTCCGTCAACAGATCCATAATCTCTTGAGAAGTTTTAGAATCTAATGCGCCCGTCGGCTCATCTGCCAACACCAATGCCGGATGATTTACTAATGCACGGGCGATCGCTCTTCGGTGCTGATTCCCACAAATCGTCTAGAGAAATTTCTTGGATTTTAGTCATGTTTTAAAAGGTGGAAAGGGCAAGATACAGCACTTTGCGCTGAAGGTTTGGTTAAAAATACGATGTATGTTACTGGTTAAAAGCTTTTGGTTATATCATCCAGAATAGCGATCGCATCATATATATATATGTATCCGCAGGCGGATATTCTGATTGCCCATCAACTCAACAATCTAATCGCAAGAAACAGAAGCGCAACTATCAGCAAGCCACCATAGATCGTGAAAATGCGATCGGCGAACCACTTGGGTAAGAAGAAAATGTCGATGACTTGACCGTTAAAGTTTGCTGTAGGCGATCGCTATCTCACCCAACCACAAATATTCTCAAATGAGTTGATGTGTTTGAGAGGGCGATCGCCGATAATCTCTCAGAACTGAACAACGAAGCCAACCATTTTCACTTGCTTAATCTCTGCTGAAAACAGATAACTTAAACTGAGCGATCGGTTCGGCATAACGGTTCAAATCAGCGGCAGCAGAGAACTTGAAACGAAGTAGGAAGACTACAGTCATTCCTCTGCATTTGAGCTGTTATCTGTCAGTTTTTGGATTGTAATTCAGAACCAATTTATCAAGACAGTTGATGTTAGGATTGGAGCCAACTTTGCAAGATATTAATAACCACTGGAGTAAAGGGTTCCATCCGATCCAGTTGGGGTTGTGATAGTTCATCGATTAACATCTTTAACAAGTCTTCATCTTCTAAGCCTTCATCGGGCTTTATACCGTTTGTCAACAATAAGACATTGGACAATTGCTTGCGTTTTTCTATCAGGGCACGGTTATTTTTTTCATGATCGCCCAAGTTTAAGACTTGAATTGTCACGGTTGCCCGATCGCTCAAACCTTCTACCCGACCACTAATTTTGAATCGAAGCTCTGTCTCACATTCTGTCATCAGGGGACTTAGGGGTAGGCACTTAGATTTATGAGCATCGCCGCATTGATTAGGAGTATTACAACTGGCGACAATATTTGAAAAATCGAGCGTGCGTGTAGGATTCTGGCTTTGAGCTTCTATATGCTCATTATGGCAAGCATCAATGTCTTGGATTCGTTGGCAGCAATAAGCGCAAAGATAGAATTGTTCCTTGAGTACATCGCCTCGAATAGTTGCACGAATGCTTTTACCCTCTTCTGTACCGTCTAAGTCTTCGTACTTTTTATGAGGGTTTTTTCGTTTCCAGACTGTTAAATAGGGCGGATCAGTTCCTTTAATAATTGTTCTCATGACGCAATTCTTGTTTACGAAGTAGTAGTTGAGCTTTGACCAATTCGAGGTGATTGGGAGTTGCAGATAATTCCTCAGTTAATTCTGCAAGTAGTTGTTTAGCCTCAGTTAGCTTTGAGTCTTGTATAGCATCCAGTAAATCGTTCAGTTCAGTATCAATTTTCTCATTACGGATGCTGGTATCCATGACATCTAGTAAGACAGTATTAGCATCTTGTCCATACTGAGAGGGCAATTGGCGCAATTCACCATTTGTTAAGGTGTAAACCAAAACATTCTTACAGTCACTGATCACCAGAGGGGAATGGGTGGTAAGCACAAATTGACAATTTGGGAAAGTTTCGATTAGGCGATCGCATAAGCTACGTTGCCAAGAGGGATGCAGATGCAAATCTACTTCATCAATCAAGACAATGCCATCGCCGGTTAGGGGGTTATCTAGGGCGGGATTCAGCATGGCTAGACGGCGAGCGATATCGCCGACGAGAGCCATGAGGGATTTTTCGCCTTGGGAAAGTTGGGTAACATTAAGGGTTTCACCGTTTTTGTCGATCGCCATGTAGAGGCGAGGTTTACGACGGACTCTAAGGTTGTCCATGCGGGGCATAAATCGGTGAATGGCGGTGCGAACTGCGGTTAATTGCCGATCTTTTGCTGAGGCATTACGCTCGTTTAAGCGTTGCCATACATCTTGATTGGTTTCAGCTAGTAGTCTTAGTTCCTTCAGAATGTCTTCAGGAATTACTGATTCATTTTCGCTATCTTCCCGCTCCCGAAACCATTCAAAAAAGCGACGAAAGTCAACACCCTGAATTAGAGCGTTATCGTAACCATCTAGTTGCAAAAAGGTATGTTTAGTTCTAATTTTTAGTGGAATATCCAGTACGCTGCGCTCGACAGGATAAAACGCTATCAGGGGGAGGCTAGTTTGGTCATCGTCAGTGAGCGCACTGCGGTAGTGATGGGCTAGTCGGGTGCAGTCTAGTAACTGACTGGTATATTGGGTATTACGCCCTGTTCGGGTTTTGGCTAAAGTCCACTGAAAGCGATCGCCTGTCTCACTTTTATTCGGATTGGCTGATGACCCAAGGGAATCACAGATTTCTATTTCAATGGCAGCAGTGTTGGCACTATTGAGGATAGCATCTTCGC
>JAYUGZ010000827.1:0-7736 GCA_043767465.1 Cyanobacteriota bacterium | reverse complement strand
TCATTAGTCCTCTTCAGAGGACTTTCGCTATTAGCCAGGGGTTTCAACCCCTGGCGGACTGTCGGCTTACGTTGCTACTCCGAACCACACTTTTTAACATAAATTGCGACTTTAGGTAGGGGCGAATTCTCCAAGCACAAAGTTATACTCCTAAAATCTATTAAAAACGATCGCCCGCCCCGACAAAAATGCACTCCCAAATATTGCGAAAACCAGACGGCCGCCCACTCACACTCTACAGCCGCTACCCAATCCCAGAAGGTATCGTCGCCGTAAGTCCCAGCAATGAACCCGTACAAGCAAACCCCCACTTTCGCTGGCATCCTTTGCGCGGGGAATGGGTAGCATACGCCAGCCACCGCCAGGGAAGAACTTTCATGCCACCGCCGGAATACAACCCGCTGGCTGCTACAATTAATCCCAAATTTCCGACAGAATTGCCGCCGGGAGATTACGATGTCGCAGTGTTTGACAACCGCTTTCCCTCGATGACTTTGCAGGCCAAAAACGCACCAGCAAATATTGTCGAAACTTTGCCAGCTAAGGGCATTTGCGAAGTCGTAGTTTTCACTCAAGATCCGCAGGCTTCCCTCGGTTCTTTAGAGTTATCTCACTTAGAATTGTTGTTAGAAGTATGGGCCGATCGCACTTTAGTTATCGGCAGCAATCCCGAAATTCAATACGTCTTACCTTTTGAAAATCGCGGTGTCGAAGTCGGAGTAACTTTGCACCATCCCCACGGTCAAATTTACGCTTATCCGTTCGTGCCTCCGGTGCCGGCGCGGATGTTAGAATGTCAGTCGGTTTACTATCAAAAAAACAGTTCCGGTTTGCTGCAAGATTTGATTCAAAAAGAGATTGCAGACAAACAGCGAATTCTTTATTTAGACTCCGAGGCGATCGCCTTTGTGCCCGCTTGCGCCCGCTACCCCTACGAAGTGTGGATTGCGCCCATAACTCCCACTGCCACATTCATCGATCTTACCGAACCACAGCGTCAATCACTTGCCAAAGCCTTAAAAACAGTCGCCCTCAAATATGACGGTTTGTGGCACCGCCAATTCCCTTACTTGATGGCTTGGTTTCAAGGCCCCACTGACGGGAAACCGCACCCAGAGGCGCATTTGCACGCCGAGTTTTATCCGCCCTATCGATCGCGCGATCGGCTAAAATACCTAGCAGGAACCGAACTCGCGGCGGGAATGTTTGCCAACGACGCTTTACCGGAAGAAAAAGCAAAAGAATTGCAAGCAGTAGCCGTCAATCTATTTTAGATTTTAGATTTTAGATTTTAGAGATTGTAGATTTTAGATTGAGAAAACGCTAACTAAAATCATTGATTTTCTTCCTTCTATCCGTTACATCCGTTACATCCGTTACATAATCCGCTGCCGAACTTTCATCTATGATAAACTCATTAAACCCAGAAGTTGACAGCAAACTCGAATTCATCCGCCAAGCCTTAACAGAAACCGGAACAATCGCCCTGCGGTTGCGCGGCACTGATTGGTTTGCTTGGGCTACCGCCGGCGCTTCCCACACAGTCTTGCTTACCGCAGAAACTGGAGTTGCAGAAGTCTTAGTCAACGCCGATACCGCTTGGATACTGACAGATGAAATTGAAGCCCCGCGCCTGCAAGACGAAGAACTTCCAGCCAACTTTCAAATGCACATCTATCCTTGGGCGGATGTTGCACAGCGCGAAGCTTTTGTCAAAGAAATTACTGCGGGCGGTAACGTGATGTGCGATCGACCAATTCATCATCACGAAACACAAATAATCGCATCTTTACAGTCTCGCAAACAGACAATGATGTCAAGCGAATTAGAGCGGTATCGCCGAGTCGGGCGTTTAGCCAGCGAAGCGATGACAGAGGTACTTTCTGCCGCTAAACCTGAATGGACAGAATATCAATTAGCAGGTGCCGGTGCAGAAGCATTGTGGGCGAGAGGCTTGCATCCAGCCCTGACGTTAGTTGCTGGAGAAAGGCGTTTGCCGCTATACCGCCACGCCACCGCTACCGCCGAACCAATCGGGAAGCAAGCGATGTTAGTATTCTGCGCTAGGGGAAACGGTTTGTATGCAAATTTAACCCGATTTGTCTGTTTCGGTTCTCTGGAAAAACAGCATTCAGAGTTGCACCGACAAGTCAGAGAAATTGAAGCTGCTGGCTTAGATTCGTGCCGCCCGGGAGTATCGCTGAATGCGGTTTATGATACGCTAAAAACAGCTTACGAACAGCACGGCTATCCTCAAGCTATTCGCGAACACCATCAAGGCGGAACTACTGGATATTTGGCGCGGGAAATTGTGGCTAATCCGACGACTTTAGATATGTTGAGTGAAAATATGGCTGTGGCTTGGAATCCAAGTTTGTCGGGAGCAAAAATTGAGGATACGTTTGTAATTGGTAGCGATGGAACTTTGGAAAATTTGACTTTCGATCCGGATTGGCCGAGTGTAGAAGTCGCGGGAAGGTTGCGGCCTGTGCCGAAAATAGTTTAAAGTTTTGAGATTGCTTAAACTCTCAATACAGCTCTTTCGGGATTTTCGGGATTGGGAACTAGACGCTGATTCTTGCAATCTACCAGCAAATCTAATGTTTCTAACACCGTTTGACCAATTAACACCATGTCCCCTAAAACCATTGCCGCCTCAATTGTCTCGCGCCCTTCCATTTCAATCAGAATAGGCCCAGTTAATCCCACAGTTTCTTGTCTGCCATCAGCATATTTTGCTATTTCTTGACTCCGAATTCTTAAGCCGAGGTGTTCGCAGACTTCTAGGGGAATTGCTGTGCGTACTGCACCAGTATCTATCAGTGCTTCTGCTTCGTACACGCGCAACAGATTGGGATTGAGCAATCCTCTTTTGACTAACTCTTCATCAATTGCATTCGTTAGCTTAACTTTGACTCGAACTGCGCCCATATTTGTGCTGATTTGATTTCGATCGCAATTTATCATAAAAATCGCCTCTCTTTTCGTCTACAAAGTCTACCTTTGATTCTAGCTTTAATCTGTAGTAGTAAGGTGCGCACTGCGCACCCTACAATTCGAGTCAGTGCCTAAGTCTTAATTACTCATCTTCAGCATAGATATACCGATACAAATCCTTCGGATCGGGCTCAGGGCTTTTCTCAGCAAAATCCACCGCATCATCGATGACTGCTTCGATCTTTTTCTCGATCGCTTTTAACTCTTCAGCAGTTGCTAAAGTGCGATCGATCAAATCAGCAGCCAACTTCTTAATCGGATCGCGCGGGAACCAATATTCCTTCTCTTCCTTCGATCGCAATTCATCAGGATCTGCCAAGGAATGGCCGCGAAAACGATAAGTCAAAGCCTCGATTACAGTCGGCCCTTCGCCAGCCCGCGCCCGCGCTACAGCTTCCTTAGCGACTTCCCGCACCGCCAAAACATCCATCCCGTCAACCTCGACGCCAGCCATGCCAAAAGCATGAGCTTTTTTGTAAATTAAGGGGTCAGAAGTAGCTCGCTCGTGGGCCATGCCGATCGCCCATTTGTTGTTTTCCACAACATAAAGAATCGGCAACTTCCACAAAGCAGCCATATTCAAACACTCAAAAAACTGACCGTTATTTGCAGCACCATCGCCAAAAAAACAAGCAGTCACACCATCGGAACTCTCATCTCCCAAAGCTTCGCGCCGATACTTGGATTGAAAAGCCGCCCCCGTAGCTACAGGAATCCCCTCAGCCACAAAAGCATAGCCTCCCAACAGCCGATGTTCTGCCGAAAACATATGCATCGAACCGCCGCGGCCCTTCGAGCAACCGGTTTCCTTTCCGAACAACTCAGCCATGACTTCCCGCGCCGGTACGCCCGCACTCAAAGCGTGAACGTGATCGCGGTAGGTGCTGCTGACATAATCCGTACTATCGCGACGCATCGATCGAATGATTCCAGTAGAGACAGCTTCCTGGCCGTTGTACAAGTGGACAAAACCAAACATTTTGCCCCGGTAGTACATCTCAGCGCACTTGTCCTCAAAGAAGCGCCCCAAAACCATATCCTCGTAGAGCATCAAGCCCTCATCCCGAGAAATAGTTACGCTTTGCGCGTCAAAAACTGGTAGAGTCCGTTCCATAAAAAATTAATACCCGATCGGCTTCCTAGATATCTAAATGTAAACCGACAGAGGGCACAAGCGCAGCAGAAAATGGTCGAACATTTTCCCAGCAGCCGTTCACAAGTTGTTAAAATCAGGGAAGCAGGGGGCAAAATGTCATTCCCTTGCAGCATAAACTCCGATCGATCCCTCCTCAAGTTATAACTAATGCTTTTGTTACAAACCAACCTTAGCTAAGATAGGCTAATTCAGTTGCTAGCGCTTTTTGGGGAAGTGGACAGTGTTAATTCCACTAGATTACTACCGTATTTTGGGTCTACCGATTCAAGCTACTGCCGAACAGTTGCAGCAGGCTCACCGCGATCGCACTTTACAGCTTCCGCGTCGGGAGTATTCCGAAGTTGCGATCGTCGCCCGCAAACAATTGATCGATGAAGCCTGCACCGTTCTGTCAGACTCAGACGGGCGCAAAGCTTATGATGTCAGTTTTTTAGCCAAAACTTACGATCGAGAGTCGGAAGCAGCAATTACTGCCAAGCAGAGGTCGAAAAGCTCAGTTCAAGAGGCTACAGTTTTGCAAGACGATGCCGGAGAAACCGCTCCAGCAGAATCCAAGGCTTTAGACGCCGCTCCCGACCCCCACACTCCAAGTATTGAAATCGATGACAACCAATTCGTAGGAGCCCTGCTCGTACTGCAAGAACTGGGGGAATACGAACTCGTACAGAAACTAGGTCGCCCGTATCTCAACAATGGCAGCATCGCGATCGCCGAAGGTCGTTTCGGCGATTCCCAGCTTGTGCGGCCAGATATAGTTTTAACAGTAAGCCTTGCCTGTCTAGAACTCGGTCGCGAACAGTGGCAGCAAGGTCAGTACGAAAATGCCGCCAAATCATTAGAAGCAGGTCAAGAACTGCTGCTGCGCGAAAGCCTATTTTCCAGCGTGAGGGGTGAAATGCAAGCCGACATATACAAACTACGTCCGTACAACATTTTAGAGTTACTATCCCTACCCGAAGAAAAAGTAGCCGAGCGCCGCCAGGGACTGGAAATCCTGCGAGAAATGCTCCAAGAACGGGGAGGAATAGATGGATCGGAAGACGATCGATCGGGTTTAGGAATAGAAGACTTCCTGCGCTTCGTCCAGCAACTGCGGAAACACCTAACCAGCAGCGAGCAGCAGACCCTATTTGAAGCCGAAGCCGGCCGCCCCTCCGCAGTCGCCACTTACCTTTCGGTCTACACCCTGTTAGCCCAAGGATTTGCCGCCAGACAGCCCTCAATGATCCGCCGCGCCAAGCTGATGCTGATGCAGCTCGGCCGCCGCCAGGACGTTCACCTCGAAAAAGCAGTGTGTTCCCTGCTGCTGGGCCAAACAGAAGAAGCCAGCAGAGCCCTCGAACTCAGTTCGGAAAAAGAACCCCTCGCCTTCATTCGCGAACATTCTCAAGATTCTCCCGATTTGTTGCCCGGACTGTGCTTGTACGCCGAACACTGGCTGCAAGAAGAAGTGTTTCCTCACTTCCGCGACTTGGCAAACCAGTCTGTCTCTTTGAAAGATTACTTTGCTGACCCGAAAGTCCAAGCTTACCTAGAAGCTTTGCCCTCCGATGCCGAAACTGCTAACGAATGGGTCGTCGTGCAGCCGCGTTCCGGCAAGCCCCAGGGGAAACTGCCACCAGCGGGCGATCGCCCGCCCGCACCCCCACAGCCACCGGCAACCAAGCAGGGAGCCAGTACCGTCACCTTGACCCCCGTACCGGCCGACAGGTCTACCGCAGCCTCAGGCCCCAAAGACCACTCAAGGGCGGCAGCACTAGGCGCGATCTCCGCCGTCCCCAACCAGACAACGGAGGCCAGACGCCCCGCAGCCTCGACCCCCAAACACCGCCGGCGCCCCCATTCAACCGGGGGCAGCGGAGCGATCGGTCAAGGGCTAACAGGCAGTTTTGCCGATCGGGCGCGCACCATAGCCGCCCAAATTTCCGCCCAAGTCAAGTCGATGCCACCAAACAAGCTGGCTCTGCTTGTCGTCGCAAGTGTCCTGAGCCTGTTAATCCTGTGGTGGATACTCAGTCTGTTCGCCAGTGCAATCCAAGCCCTCTCAGGCCCATCCCTGCAAGGAGAACAAGCCCGCGTCAGCCTGGATGAACCGCCCTTAGAAATCCCCGCACTAGCCCCGACCCCAGAACCGAGCGCCCCCGCCGCCTCAGTCTCTGGAGCAATTACCGACGAAGCAGCCGGACAAATCGTTCAAAGCTGGCTGTCGGCGAAAGCAGCGGCTTTGGGCCCCAACCACGCCGTCGAAGAATTAAAGCAAGTTCTGACAGAACCGGCTTTGTCTCGCTGGGAATTGATGGCACAAGCTCAACAGAAAAACAACGCCCACCAGCGTTACGTACACAAGCTGCAAGTTAAAGGAGTTAAGACGAATCCGACTAATCCCGATCGCATGGAAGTCGAAGCCCAAGTCAGCGAAAAGGCCGAAGTGTTCGATCGCGATCAGCTAGTTACTTCGCGCAACGAAAACCTCCGCATTCGCTACGACTTGATCCGCCAAGAGGGACAATGGCGAATTATGGATTGGCAAGTGATGAAGTAGGGAATTGGGAATTGGGGATTGGGAATTGGGCATTGAGAATTGGTGTCAACTTAACGCATAACCCATAGTCCGGCAGGGAATGAATTCCCTGCCTCAAAGCGAAAGTCCTCTCAAAGAGGACTGAAGAACTCATTAGTCCTCTTCGAGAGGACTTTCGCTATTAGACAGGGTAGACAGGGGTTTCAACCCCTGGCGGACTAACGGACTAACGGGTGGGCGGGAGAACAGGCGGACTAAAAGCTTAAGTTGACACTCCTTGAGCACTGGCGTGTCCTAATTTTGGGTAATATTAATCCCAATGCCACCGGATTTGATCACCAATAACCAATAACCAATAACCAATAACTTCTGCTATGATTTTAAATTATGGGATGGGAGTTTTGAGTTGCAGATAATTGTTGAAGGCTGGCGTTTTATTTATCATTCCTATTGCGTAGCCAATCAATTTCAACTACTAGAAATGCTCGATCGCCCGCCAGGACAAATTGAGCTTTTCCATCGCGATATGCCCTACGTTGACTCAGCTTGGGAGACGAAAGTTAGTTTGTTCGATCGCCCAAATGACAGATTACTCCGCAGCATTCCGAGTCCTGCGGTAAATCAGTCAGCCGACGTGACGCTGCGAATGCACTGCCCCTGGGACTTTTCAGCATCCAGCAGCGCGGAAACTTGGGTATTTGCAGCCACAGAATGGGGGATTATTACGAGTACAGTATTGCAGGCGATCGGCGTTAGGTCGATCGCCCAAACTCCGGTTAATTCAGAAGTAAAAATTATTACACCTTCGGCGTGGTCAAAAGCTGGCTTAATTCGTAGCGGTGTTGAGGGCGATCGCATTGCCGTTGTACCTTTGGGAGTCGATCCTGAGATTTATTATCCTGTTTCGGGCGATCGGCGTCAATTGCTGCGCGAAAGCTTCGGCTGGTCAAACTATTTTATATTTTTAAACATCGGAGGACAAACCGATCGCAAAGGCATTCGTCCTTTATTAAAAGCCTTCGCGGCGGTAGTTGACAAATATCCAGATGCGAGATTAGTTTT
>JAYUGZ010000826.1:0-3129 GCA_043767465.1 Cyanobacteriota bacterium | reverse complement strand
TAGGGAGACGGCACTGCCGTCTCCTAATTTTGGCTAATAATTTCGATGTAACCGGAAACGATATCATGTACTTTTTTCGCAAACAGATTTCCATCCTGCTTGTAGTTGTTGCTTGCTGTATGCTGACGATTAGTTGCAGCGATAACCGAGCTGCCCAGTGTACTAAGTTTACTGAAATTGTCACCAAAGGCAACGCTCTCATTGATATTAAGAAAGACAGCAACGATGCTGCAACGACCAAGAACTTAGCTAAAGATTTGAACCAGATAGCGAAACAACTTGAGGCGCTGCAAATAACAGACACAACCCTCAAAGAAATTCAGGGCCCATCGGTTAAATTCTTCCGCCAAATCGGTCAAGCACTCGGGGACATAGGCAAAGCTCTTGAGGCCGGAAATCAGGCTTCTACCAGTATAAAAGGTCGAGAGCAAATCCAAACAGCTCAAGCAGATATTATCAGAGCCGGACAGCAGGCGAATCAATCCGCTGAAAATCTAGACGCTTTGACTAACAAACTGATTAATTATTGTAAGAGCGATCGGTAAAGGCTAGGAATGCGTGAGTTTTGAATGCGTGAGTTTTGAGTTTGAGGAAGGCATCCCCTTCACCTAGCATCTACTAATTCCCAATTACCCATTCCCAATTACCCATTCCCAATTACCCATTCCCAATTACCCATTCCCAATTAACCATTCCCAATTTTAGTGATGAATTTCTAGATTCAAAATATAGCGACCGAGTTGTACTTTTTCCGACCACAACTCATATTCTAACCGCAAGTGTTCCGGTTCTGGCTTTCCTGTCAGTGTCAAGTTGCGGGTGAAGTTGCGGAGCCGCCACTGTTCGGGAGTCGCCAGCGAGTCGCCCTGAAGCCAATAACGGCTCAGCCCGTACATTCCTCGTTCCCAGCAGTGGCGGTAACTGTATTTGCCGTTTCCTTGCATGGTCATAATGACCCGATAGGGCGAAACTTCTAGCCACAGCAACCGTGGTTTTGTGGTTGTTGGCATGATAGCAACTTGGTCGGCAGATTCGTCGGGAAATTGGCGATCGAGGATGGCTGGTTCGTGCAACAACAAGTGAAAGCGATCGCGGTCTTTTTGATACAGCGTACCAGCGGTTTCAACGAATGACCACAAAGGTAAATCTGTGGATACCAGCGATAAACTTACAGGCTTGCGGTGATGCGTCAGCATAAATAAAAGTTTAGGAGTTATTGTGAATCTGGCGGTTTGAGATTTGAGATTTTAGGCTTTAGATTTTAGATTTTAGATTAACTGGGCTCGAAATTCCGGAGCTTTTGCTAAAAAAAAATTAAAAATCTACAATTCCTAATCGAAAATATAAAATTGTTCACTCAAAAGTCAATCATCTGCTCGATAACTGAGAGCATGACATGAAAACAATCACCTGACGGTGTAACCGGAATTGATACAGCAGATTCCTCATTTATGAAGTACACCCGTTTATGGTGAGCTTCCCCGTAGGGACACGGCACTGCCCAAGGAGTGTCAAATTAAGCCTGAAAGCCTTGGTATTTCTAGTTCATAGCCAAGTCTAGATCCCCCTAAATCCCCCTGGTTGTATCGAAGCTTCGATACAAACAAGAGAGACTCTCTTGTTTGACGTTAAGTTGACACTAATGGACACTGCCGTGTCCCTACACTTCACAAACCTGGAATACGCTGTATGACTGTTGACTGGGAAAAGGGTAGGATAGCTAACGCCGTCCATCCCTGTTTATCTTAATGCCAACTGACATTATAACTATTGCGCTTCTCGGCGAAAGTCAAACTTTAACAATTCAAAAACCTGCCTCGGGGTTGTCGCTGGTGGGGAGGATTCGAGTTCCGGGCGATAAGTCGATTTCTCACCGAGCTTTGATGTTGGGTGCGATCGCCCGCGGTGAAACTACAATTGAGGGACTGCTGCTAGGAGAAGACCCCCGCAGCACTGCTAAATGTTTCTCGCTCCTCGGAGCCCAAATTTCGGAACTCAATGCCGAACGGGTGACAGTCAGGGGCGTTGGAATTGGTCAGTTAGAGGAGCCTGTCGAAGTCTTGGATGCGGGTAATTCCGGCACGACGATGCGGTTGATGTTGGGAATTTTAGCATCTCATCCCGGGCGTTTTTATGCGGTCACGGGTGACAGTTCTTTGCGATCGCGCCCGATGTCGCGCGTCATTCAACCGCTGCAACAAATGGGAGCGCAAATTTGGGGACGAAAAACCAATTCTTTAGCCCCTTTAGGGATACTCGGACAGCAGTTGAAAGCGATTCACTACCATTCTCCGATCGCCTCGGCTCAAGTTAAATCCTGCATTTTGCTGGCCGGTTTGATGGCGGAGGGAGAAACTACCGTCACAGAACCCGCTTTGTCCCGGGATCACAGCGAGCGGATGCTGCGGGCGTTTGGAGCTAAATTGAGCGTCGATCCAGAAACTTGCAGCGTTACAGTTACTGGGCCGACACAATTGCAAGGGCAGAATGTGATTGTACCAGGGGATATCAGTTCCGCAGCGTTTTGGTTGGTTGCTGGGGCGATCGTCCCGGGTTCGGAGCTGCTAGTCGAAAATGTCGGCGTTAACCCAACTCGCACAGGCATTTTGGAAGCTTTGGAGATGATGGGGGCCGACATTCAACTACAAAATCAGCGAGAGGCTGCTGGGGAACCCGTAGCAGACATTTTAGTTAGGCATTCCCAATTGCGGGGATGCACCATTGCTGGCGACTTAATTCCCCGACTGATTGACGAAATCCCGATTTTGGCAGTGGCGGCGACTTTTGCATCCGGTAATACCATAATTCGAGATGCGGCAGAGTTGCGAGTCAAAGAGAGCGATCGGCTCGCTGTGACTGCTGCCGAACTCAACCGCATGGGAGCTAAAATTACCGAGTTACCCGACGGTTTAGAAATTACCGGGGGAACTCCTTTAACCGGCGCGGATGTTGACAGCTACACCGACCACAGAATAGCGATGAGTTTGGCGATCGCAGCCCTGAATGCCACAGGTATTACTAACATTCACCGGGCCGAAGCCGCTGCGATTTCCTACCCCGATTTTACCGCCACCTTGCAACAGATTTGCCATCCAAATTAAGAGCGGGCATTGGCCAAACAGGGCATTG
>JAYUGZ010000825.1:0-3137 GCA_043767465.1 Cyanobacteriota bacterium | reverse complement strand
AATTGCTGACAAACCAAAAGCTTCTTCTGGGTTGCCGACATTCATTAAAATCTGAGTGCGGGTGCGGGGCAAATTGTCGATCGCAGTTTCTTGAATTTCAAAAGGAACTAAACCGGAATAAACTTTGCCTTCCTCTCCTTCGGAACAAGAAACAGTGATTTCTTGATTGTTGTGCAAGACTTGGGTGCCGTCGCCGGTGCCGACAATGGCGGGGATTCCCATCTCGCGGGCAATGATCGCAGCGTGGCAAGTGCGGCCGCCGGAATTGGTGACAATCGCACTTGCTTTTTTCATGATCGGTTCCCAATCCGGGTCTGTTTTGTTGGTGACCAGAACTTCTCCAGCTTCAAATTCGGTGATTTGGTGAACGTCTAAAATTACGTGGGCTTTGCCTTGTCCGATTGCTTCGCCAACGGCGCGCCCTGTTGCCAAAACTGCGGTGGAACCTTGCAGCTTGTAGTTGCGCAAAACTGTAGCTGATTTTTGTGATTGTACTGTTTCCGGCCGCGCTTGGACGACGAAAAGTTCGCCGGTATTGCCGTCTTTTGCCCACTCGATGTCCATCGGCGTGTAGGTGTCGCGCACTTGGGAGTAGTGTTCTTCTATGAGTACAGCCCACTCTGCTAGTTGCAGAATTTCGTCATCGTTCAGGGCGTATTTGGTGCGTTCTGCGGGGGCTACCGAGACATTTTTGGTGTATTTGGAACCGCCGACATCGTACATCATTTTGATATCTTTGGTGCCGAGGCGTTTGTCGAGAATTGGGCGGAAACCTTGTTTTAATGTGGGTTTAAAAACTAGGTATTCGTCGGGGTTTACTGCTCCTTGAACGATGTTTTCTCCTAATCCGTAGGCGGCGGTGATTAAGGCAGCATTTTTGAAACCGGTTTCGGTGTCGATGCTGAACATGACGCCGGAGGATGCTAAGTCCGATCGCACCATTTTCTGCACGCCGACGGATAAGGCGACTTCCAAGTGGTCGAAACCCCGCTGTTGGCGGTAAGAAATTGCTCTATCGGTGAATATAGAGGCGAAGCATTTGTGGCAGCATTGGAGGACGCTGTTGCAGCCGTGGACGTTGAGGTAGGTTTCTTGCTGTCCGGCGAAACTGGCGTCTGGTAAGTCTTCGGCGGTGGCGGAGGAACGTACTGCTACGTCGGTACTTTCGCCGTAGCGATCGCACAATTGATTGTAAGCATTCGCGATCGCCGCTTGCACTTCTGGCGGAAACGGTGCATTCAGAATCAATGCCCGCGCTTGCTTGCCTTTTTGTCGCAGGTTCTGCACATCTTCTACGTCTAAATCGGCAAAAATTTCGCGCAATTTTGCTTCTAAACCCGCCGATTCGATGAAGTAGCGGTAAGCGCGTGCTGTAGTTGCAAATCCGTTGGGAACCCTGACTCCTTTGGGGGTTAACTGTTGGATCATTTCCCCCAATGAAGCATTTTTCCCGCCTACCAATGGGATGTCGGTGATGCCGACTTCATCAAACCACAATACTAAGGCTTTTTCTTTGGTAATTAAAACTTGCCTTTGGGGAATTGCTAATTTTTCGATCATTGCTTTTTTCCTCTCAAATTCAGCTCAGTTCGGTCAAAGGACAGTCTATTTTTTAATGTACTTTTGTTGCGGAATTTTTGGGTTTTTTCTAGAGGCTGTACCAGCCATTTTTTTAATTGCCTCTATTTCAATATAATAACTTTTTTGCTAAATGGCAAGACCGACGGCAAAAAAATAGTTACCAAAAGTAAATAAATTCCATTGGGGAGTTTTGTAAGCTATCATAAACAAACTGGCCAGAATGTGCAAATCAAAGGTAGTTCCACCGATTTTTTTGCCTCGGTGGGGCGCGCATTTGTGCTGGGATACTGCTCGAATTGTGTTGGGAGTGTAAAGGCTCACCTGCGGGGTGGTTTCGATCGCGCGATCGGTTGTCCGGGGCGATCGCCCAAAAAACACAACCGAGCAGCTTGGGTTCCCAGAAAAAACTGAGCTTCTAAAAACCGTAAAAGTTTTACCTGTGAGTGGGTTTACCTACTGAGAACACAAACCCAGTCGATCTATAGCATTGTAGTTGTTTAACCAAATAATTTTTCTGTGTTTGCTGTAGTTTTTTATGGCTGAAATTCTTTGTATGCTATAATGGTGATCACGACTGCCTTATGACAAATAACAAGGTATATGATATCAGTTTTGAGCGCAACCGCAAAGCGAAACGGCTTTAAAGTTCTCCTCGTCGAAGACAATCAAGCCGAAGCCGATCTGATCGAAGAATTATTATTAGAAACAAATGTCAACAAAGCTGAGTCCCAAAGGCTGTCAGTAAGCTGCACAGACCGTCTCAGCAAAGCGCAGGAAATTTTGGGTGGCGAACATTTTGATGTGATTTTACTCGACCTTTCACTGCCTGACAGCCAAGACTTAAGTACAATTATTAAGATACAAGAATACAGCCTCAATACTCCGATCGTGGTACTGACGGCCCGGAACGATGAAGAACTCGCCGTGCAGTCAATCCAAGCAGGAGCTCAGGATTATTTAGTCAAGCGAAAAATCGACAGCGAAGTCTTAATGCGATCGCTCCGCTATGCAGTCGAGCGACAGCACAACCAAGAAGCTTTGCAAAAAAGCGAAGAAAAATATCGCTCGGTAGTCGAGAATTCCCTCGTCGGAATTGCGATTATTGCTCCTCCAATTTCCCCCTTAAAACCCGAAAACTGCAAGTGGTTGGAAGTTAACGATGCTTTGTGCAATTTGCTCGGATACGAGCGCCAAGAACTTTTGCAGGGAAATTGGGAACACTGGGGCTATCCTGAAGACTGGCAGGCTAGTTTAGAGCAGTTAAAGAAAATTTTGGCAGGGGAGAGCGAAGGCTATATTTTAGACAAAAGATGGCGCAGAAAAGATGGAAAAATAGTTTATACTCGGGTTTCCCTGCGCTGCATCCGGGGCCGCGACGGCTCGATCGACCGGATGATTAAAGTAGTTTTGGACGTGAGCGATCGCTACCGCTACGAAGCTGACTTAAAAGCATCAGAAGAATTTTTAAATCACACGATTAATGCTACTCCCGACCCAATTTTTGTCAAAGACGAGCAGCACAGGTGGGTCGTATTAAACGACGCTTTTTGCGAGTT
>JAYUGZ010000824.1:0-1146 GCA_043767465.1 Cyanobacteriota bacterium | reverse complement strand
AAATTTTATGAGTTTCTTTGGTAAGTTATGAATTGTCTAGCTGCGAGTTATAATAGTCAGGTTTTTTATTAATAGCTAAAACCAATTTTTTTAACTCGGTAGCTTTTTTATAATTTACCTCACAGTTTTGATGATACGGTAGATGCAATGGCTGCCGAAAAATCTAGATTACAGCTATTAGCAACAAACTAATAGCTGTCCAACAAGTCAGTTTTTGGAGCAAAGTTGACTGATAATAGCTTCGTGATCTTGTCCTTCTTCGACCATAGAATCTGCTGGTTGGAGGCGATCGCGCAGCCCTAAAATAAAGCGGTTGCAGTCCGCACCCAAGGATTCGCAGGAAGTTTGTACGCAGTGGAGTTCTCGACCTGTAAGCTTACTAAAGAAGGAACTTAAGATGCCTGCTTCTAGAAAACAGGCTGGTCGCTTCCCTTTGGGGGCTGTTTTAGCAAAAAGAGAGTTAGCAATTTTTACTATTAAAAATCCCTGTTCGGAATAGGTAGGGTCAAAATTAAATGTTCCCCATCCGTGAGTTTTCCAGCACTGTTGCAAAGCCTGAATAAATTCTACCATTTCCATTTCGGAAACTGGCTGGCCGTAGTATTCGCTGACTTCTTCGCAAAAACGCACGTAGAAGTTTTTTCCCCACCAGCGGCCGCAGTTGAATAGCACGAGGCGGGAGGCTTGACCGGTTTCTTGTTCTAAGCCGATGTAAATGGCTTGAATGAGTGTCTCTGGGAGGGCTATAAGTCGATCGCCCCGGCGGTTTTCGAGCAGCCCGAGTTCGAGGTCTCCTCGGACGTAGGCATCGCTGGCAAAGTAGTTTCCAGGGATTCGGGGCTGTTTGAGCAAGTCGGCAATATTAATCATTGGTAATCGGGAATTGGGAATGGGGAATTGGTTATTTGTTATTTGTTATTGGTTATTTGTTATTGGTTATTTGTTATTGGCAATGGTAATTGAAACTGACAAATAACTCTAAATTCACAAATAACAACTAATAAATAACAACCATAACTAACAAATAACAACTGGCAATTTTTTTGAGAGAGCAGCTACCTGTTGCCTACTCTTTATTACCTTGAACAATAATCATTGACTGTGCTTGATCGAAAAATGGTTGCAATATAGCCCGGGCTTGCTCGG
>JAYUGZ010000823.1:0-3142 GCA_043767465.1 Cyanobacteriota bacterium | reverse complement strand
CTTGAGTTATCGCGTAGTTTTCTAGAGAAAGATTGTTGGTGATTACCTGAATATTAATGGGTTCATCATCGACTACCAAAACTTGTATTTTTTCAGATTCTATCAACTCGCTTTGGGCTACTGCCTGAGAATTAATTATAGATGATTGGGGGGCAAATTCAGGAGTGGTTAAAATGCGAGATTCCTCGGTTAAACGCGGCTCTCTGCTGCTAAATTCCGGCTGACTCTCAGATACGGGCAAAGTAAAGACGAATTGGGAACCGACGCCTACAGTTGAAGATACTGAAATTTTACCTCTGTGCAATTCCACTAATTGCTTGGCAACAGCTAACCCTAAACCGGTGCCGCCATATTCTCTAGCAGTCGAACCGTCAGCTTGTTCAAATGATTCAAAAATTCGATCTAATTTATCTTCGGGGATGCCAATCCCAGTGTCGGATACAGTAATGGCTAATTGGGAATTAGGCGATGATTGTTCGTTGGCCGTTACCAATGCTGCTGAAATTTCAACTGTGCCGCTTTCAGTAAATTTAATCGCATTGCCGATTAAGTTGTAAAGTATTTGCTCCAACCGATTCTCGTCGGCTGCTACTGCTGGCAATTCTGGAGCGACTGAGTTAATCAATTGCAAGTTCTTTTTGCCTACTAATGGCTGAGATAACGTGAGAATTACAGAAACTATTTCTCGGAGAGCGACGGACTTAATTTGCAGCTCTAAAGTTTTGTGTTTGAGCTGAGAAAAGTCGAGAATATCGTTAATTAAAGCAGACAATCTTTTGCCAGACGATGAAATCAAAGCTAAGTTAAAATTTGTGGTTTCTGCCAGTTGTCCGGTAGCACCGTCTATTAAAGATTCTGCAATCCCAATAATACCGTTGAGGGGTGTGCGGAGTTCGTGGGAAGTATTGGCTAAGAATTCGTCTTTCAGTTTGTCCAGTCGCTGTAATTCAGTATTTTTAGTTTCTAAGGCACTAAAAGATGCTTGCAGTTGTGCTGCCATGCTATTAAAAGCAGTGGCCAGCACGCCTAACTCGTCGGAGCGATCGAGCTTGACAGTTTTGTCGAATTGTCCTTCTGACAAAGCTATTGCTGCATCTTTTAGTTTTAAAATCGGTTTGATAATCCACCGAGAAGTAACAATTCCCAGCACAGTTGCCATGCCCAAAGCTGCCAGACATAGCAACACTGTAGTTCGGTTGCCAGCATGGATTTGTTCCATAAAGTCGGCTTCGGGAACGACGACGACAATCAGCCAATCCAAACTTTTACCGTCTTGGAATGGGAGGACTTTTAAATATTGCTTTTTGCCCTTTATTTCAAAATTGAGTTGCTGCGCTCGGGAAATGTTCTGCAAGTTTTGAAAGTGATTTGCTAAATATTTAGCTGTAGTCTGCGTTACGGGATCGCTGCTTTCTGTAACTTTAAACAGTTCTTTTTTACCGTTTTGGGTGCGGAAAGGTTTTTCGGGTGTAGAAGTTGCCAGCAGCGTGCCGTTTCTTTCGATGATAAAAGCTTGACCGGATTTCCCTATTTTGAGGCTGTCTAAAAAATTACCGATACTGTCGAGACGCAAAGCAGCAATTAATACTCCTTCTAGCTGGTTCTGTCTGTTGTAAACTGGTTGCAGCGCGCTGAGGAGCAGTGTGGGTTCTAGGAAGGATACGTAAACTGAACTCCAAGTTGGTTTGGATTGTAGAGCTGCATAGCTGTAGGAAGGGTGCTGTCTGATGTCGAAGTTTTTGACGGTGGCTGCTACTGTCGCGCGATCGCCCGTATTATTTGTATTGTAGGAATAAAAATTAAATTTGGTAGACGGGCCCGAGGCGTTAATCAATAAAGTCCCATCCGACATCTTTTCGCCGGTGCGGTATTCTCCATCTCGATTGGCGATCGACGTAAAATTGATATCAGGATATAATTGCACTTGCCGCCACAGATACTTTTCCCAAGCTGACAAGTTTTTCATGTTCACAAAACCGAGTTTCACCGCATCCAGCTTGCTTTGATTGATTTGGTGGGGAGTTTGCAGATAAGTTCTCAAATTTTGTTCAATGCGATTGCTCACCTCCCCCATCAACTGACCAGCCAGGTCATTCACTGCTGTTTGAGAGTTCCTAAATGATAAATATCCGACAATTCCCACCGCTGCAAATACTTGCAAAACAAACGGCACTATGAGTACAGTTTGCAGCGTCGCTTTTCTGGAAAGTTTGGCAACTAAGCGCTTGAGAGAAAAAGTTGACATAACATTAATTTAGCTTGAAAGACACAGTTGATAATCGGATCGAAGCTGTACCGTTGTTAAGTATTGTAAATCTTTTTGTACTTGAACAAAACTTACGCAAGTAAAGCCAGATTCTCGGTTGCTTCCTGAATCGCTGTCAAACTTGAGATTTTGCAGAGAAACCGGGTTTCTTTTTCTAGCTTCCCGCATTATATTCGAGTTTGAAGTCAAAAGCAACCAACTCTACAGCGTATATTTCAGGAAAACTGGCAATTTTGGGCTTTCACGCTTCTGCCTGAATAGATTATGATTCAGACCTCTTACAAAAAATCGGATAAACACGCCAACGTTTCTACCTTCAGCTAGATGTTACTTTTGCTACTTTTCATCGAAAGCTTCTATCCCCAACCATCCTTCGGGCACTCCATACATTCGATTTTTCAGAGAGCGCTGACAGTAGATTGCTGCTAACTTATCTTGAGGATTTGTTTCGCAAATCTTCTTGAAAAGTTTTTGCGATTTAGTAAAATTTTGCTCAAAATAAAGCTCCAGACCTTTTTGAAATGCAGCAGCAGTTTCCTGTTTGAGTTCAATGCTTTGTTCTGTTTCTGCATCATAAATTTCAAACACCGACACCACAGATTTTTTACCTTTTACTATGACACGATCGACAAATCGGTACAGATATTTTTCTCGATCGCCCAAACGCTCTAAAACTGATTCAGTAACGAGAATTCCCGAGCCGTAAACCTTAGTCAATCCTTCCAGACGAGAAGCGAGATTCACCGCATCAGCAATCACCGTGCTTTCCATCCGTTCTTCCTCGCCAATCGTACCCAACATTAAAGTTCCCGCGTGCAAACCGATGCCGATCGCAATTGGTGCGTAATTGCTTAATTGTCGGTGCTGGTTGTAAAT
>JAYUGZ010000822.1:0-1149 GCA_043767465.1 Cyanobacteriota bacterium | reverse complement strand
TCTTTGCGGTAAATTTCCGATTCAAAGTTTGACAGAATTCCGTACTCGTCGATCAGCGCTGTAAATTCGCGGCGGCGGTTGGGATTCACGTAAAGCTGGTTCTTGAAATTCGGCTGTGCTGCGATTAATTCTGCGGGCGATTCGTAACCGTAGAGCTCAGCTAAAGCCGGGTTAGCGCTGATGTATTTTCCGTCAGCAGCAGTTTGAAAAATGCCGTTTAAAGCATTTTCATAAATGTTGCGGTACTTTTCTTCTGCTTCGCGGAGGGCGGTTTCTGCTTTTTGGCGATCGGTAATATCGCTAGAAATCGACAGAAAACAAGCTTCTCCGTCAATATCAATGGTTTCAATCGACAGCAACGCCGTTCTTTCTGCACCACTTTTATTACGAAACCTCAGCTCGTAATTGTGAATTGCCGTCTTGTTTTTCAACATTTGAATCATGCGGTCGCGTTCTGCTAAAGTCGCCCAAAAATTCAGTTCTACCGCTGTTTTACCAATAATTTGCTCCTGACTGTAGCCAATCATCCGACAAAAACTGTCATTTACTTCTATGTGGCGACCGTCACTGATTCTCGTGATGGTAATCGCATTTGGACTAGAACGAAAAGCTTTAGAAAACTTTTCTTTTGCCTTAGCAAGATCGGACGTGCGTTCTGCAACTTGCACAGCTAAATTTTGGTTGTATTCTTTTAACAGTTTCTCCGCTTGTTTGCGTTCCGTAATATCTTGAAAAGCGCACATCCCGTAGATAATGTGTCCTTGGGCGTCGTAAATAGGAGTTCCCGAAACTTGCAGGGGAACAGTTTTGTCAGGCGAGCAGATTTCCATGTCATCAACAGTGACACTTTTGCCCTGCAAAGCATTTAAAACTGGGTCTCGCTCCGCCGGATAAATTTCCTGAGTTCCAGCTAAATAAACTCCGTAAGTTTTGCGCAAATTTTCGGCATCGGCTGCTATAATTCCTTGACCTAAAAGTTGCTCTCCTGTAGGATTAACGTAGTGAGGTTGACCGTTTGTATCGGCAATAAAAATGCCGAGCGGTACTGCATTGAGAAATTGTTTGACTCGGCTTTCGCTTTCCGAGAGCGAAGTAAAGGAATGCTGCAATTGCTCTGCCATGCTGTTAAAAGCAGCGGCCAGTTCTCCG
>JAYUGZ010000821.1:0-7787 GCA_043767465.1 Cyanobacteriota bacterium | reverse complement strand
TTCCGCGAACCAGGTCTGGAACACAAGGAAGATTTGTTTACGGCTAGCTGTGCGTGCGCTAAGGGCGGCGTGACATCGTTTTTGGAAATGCCGAATACCCGACCTTTGACCACAACCCAAGCTGCCTTAGATGATAAGCTAAGCCGCGCTTCCCAGAAGTGTTTGGTCAATTACGGCTTTTTTATTGGGGCTACGCCGGAGAATTTGCCGGATTTGCTGGATGCGAATCCCACGCCGGGGATTAAGGTGTTTATGGGTTCGATGCACGGACAGCTTTTGATGGATGGAGAGGACAATTTAGAGCGAGTTTTCTCTAAGGGCGATCGATTAATTGCAGTACACGCCGAAGATCAAACTAGAATTAATCAGCGCCGTCAGGAATTTGCCGGCAGTACCGATTTAGCTGTGCACTCGCAAATTCAAGACAATCAAGCAGCCTTGTTAGCAACTCAGCTAGCCGTAAAACTTTCTAAGAAATATCAACGCCGACTGCACATTCTGCATCTTTCAACAGGCGACGAAGCTGAGTTTTTGCGACTAGAAAAACCAACTTGGGTAACAGCGGAAGTAACGCCACAGCATTTGTTGTTAAATACCAGCGCCTATGAGAAAATCGGCAGTTTAGCTCAGATGAATCCGCCATTGCGCGACACCCGCGATAACGAAATACTTTGGCAAGCTTTACTCGACGGCGTAATTGATTGTATCGCCACCGATCACGCGCCGCATACCTTGGAAGAAAAAGCTCAAGAGTATCCAAATTCTCCATCGGGAATGCCCGGAGTTGAAACTTCTTTGCCTTTAATGTTAACGCAAGCAGTCGAGGGAAAATGTACAGTTGCGCAAGTTGCTAATTGGATGTCTGCGGCTGTTGCTAAGGCGTATAAAATTCCGAACAAAGGGGCAATTGCTCCTGGTTTTGACGCTGATTTAGTCTTGGTAGATTTGGATAAATACCGCCCGGTTGTCGGAGCAGAAATGGCTAGTAAGTGCGGCTGGAGTTCCTTTGAAGGTTGGAATTTAACTGGATGGCCTGTGGTGACGGTTGTGGGAGGAAAAGTTGTTTTCGAGAATGGCAAGTTGGATACAAATGTGAGGGGAGAAGCCTTGAGATTTGACGCTTAGGTAAGACTCGGCGGTTGAAACCGCGACTCGGCGGTTGAAACCGCGACTACACAAACTTGCGTCCGCCTCCGCGGACTAAAGTCAGGGGTAGGGTGCGTCATAAAAGGTAATTGTCAATTATCACTGAAAATCTCATTGTGACGCACCATTTATTTATTCCGGGCGTGCGTCAGTTTTGAGATTGTGAGATTGTCGCGACAATCTCACGCTTCTGACGCACCCTACTTCACTCCAAGACTGACAGCAAAATTTGTGCTAAAATTATCAGATCATATTCCCTTATTTTCAAGGCGATATTACCTATGCTTCAAGAACTAGAAACACAACTACTTGCCTTAACTCCGACTGAGAAAGCTGAAGCAATACGGCTGTTAACCCAAAGTTTAAGCAATAGCTGGCCGGGAATTACCAAGACTCCCGGAGTCTGTGGCGGCGATGCTTGCATTGCCAAAACTCGGATTCCAGTGTGGCTGCTTGTTGGTTTTCGCAATGAAGGTTCAAGCGATTCTGAACTTCGACAATTTTATCCCCATCTAAGTGCTGCTGATTTGGTCAATGTTTGGAGTTATGCTGATTCACATATAGAGGAAATTGAACAAGCAATCAGCAAAAATGAGGAAGCATAACTTATGGCACTATTGTATGCAGACGAACAATTTCCTTTGCCCGTTGTGGAATTGCTGCGGGCTTTTGGTCACAATGTGCTTACAGTTCAGGAAGCAGGAAAAGCAAATCTGGGCATTCCAGATCCTGAAGTGCTAGAATTTGCTATCACTAACGATCGAGCTGTTTTGATATTAAATCGGTTTGATTTTATCGGACTGCATAACCGAAAGCCCGACCATGCAGGTATTATTGTCTGCACTAAAAATCGGAATGTAGAAATGTTGGCAACACGCATCAATGAGGCTATTTCTATGGAGGACACTTTGAGGGGCAAATTGATTCGAGTCAACCGCCCCCCGCAGTAAGTACGCGCCAGCGTAGCTATCCTGTAGGCAATCGCACTTGATCAATTTTCCCATTCCCAATCCAATAACTGGCCATTCCCCATCACTTCAATTTCCCGCCCGTTATCGAGATAACTCAAAGAAATTTGCCAAAAATTCTCTGGTTTGTACAGCAATCTTTCGGCCCATTCGATCGCCACAATCCCCAAATCCATCTCTAATCCGTCCCAATAACTCTCTAAGTGCAAGGCTTCCGCTTCTTCTGGTTCCAGTCGATACAAGTCTAGATGATACAGCGGAATCCGCCCTGCAAAATACTCGTTAATCAGCGTGAAAGTAGGACTTTCCACAGGTTCGGAAATTCCCAAACCTTCGGCGATACCTTGAACTAAGGTAGTTTTGCCGGCACCTAAATCTCCTTGTAACAAGATTACAGTGCCGGCGGGGAGCGATCGACCTAACGCCACACCAAACTTGCGCGTAGCTTCAGCATCTGGAAGATAAAGTATCATTTTAGTTATTGGTTATTTGTTATTTGTTATTGGTTATTTGTTATTGGTTACTCGTCTGGATCTGCTAATAACCAATAGTCAATAACATGAGTTAACGGTTAACAGTTAACAGTCAACCGTTAACCGTTAACCGTCAGCAACTTAACTGTTTTGGGCACGACTGTACCAACGCAGCAACATTCCCGCCAACCTTTGAGAATTGTGGCGAATTAAGCCAGTATTTTTATCTTCATCCATCACATTGGCGATCACAATTCGCCGCCCCAATTGTGTTACGGCTTCTCTATCGAGCACAACCGGATAAGAATTCTCCTGAGAATAGCGAATTAAAGATTTTGCAGATGGGACTTTTCCTTGAACTACTACAGCATCGAACAGGGGCCGGCCGCAAGCGCGATCGATCGCCCGAATGTGATCTGCAACGCTGTATCCGTCAGTTTCCCCCGGCTGAGTCATAATATTGCAGACATAAATGCGCGGAACTTCACTATTGGCGATCGCATCAGCAATTTCCTTCACCAACAAATTCGGAATCACACTCGTATAAAGACTCCCCGGCCCAATAATAATAAAATCCGCTTCTTGTAATGCCTCTACCGCCCTCGGTAAAGCCGGAGGATTGGCCGGAGTGCAGCCAATTTTGAGGATTTTCCCGTTAGCTTCGGTAATGCTGGACTCCCCCTCAATTCTGCGGCCGTCAGCCAGTTCTGCCCACAAAGAAACGTCGCTCAGAGTCGCCGGCAGCACTTCCCCCCTCACTGCTAAAACTTTAGAACTGGCGGCGATCGCCTGTTCCAAATCTCCTGCAATATCGCTCATCGCCGTCAAAAACAAATTCCCAAAACTGTGACCCACCAAACCGTCACCAGCCCGGAAACGATATTGAAACAACTCAGTCAATAACTTTTCCTCGTCGGCCAAAGCAGCCAAACAATTGCGAATATCCCCCGGTGGCAATACCCCAATCTCCCGCCGCAGTCGCCCAGAAGACCCGCCATCATCGGCCACGGTCACAATAGCAGTGATTTTGGCACTGTAATCTTTCAATCCCCTAAGCAAGTGAGAGAGGCCTGTACCCCCTCCAATTGCTACAATTTTTGGGCCGCGGTGCAAGCGACGGTGGGTAAGGAGTCGATCGACCAATTCCTCATTGCCTTCGGGCATCAGCACTTGAGTAATCGAGTTCAAACTGCGAGTTTGGCCCCACAGAATTAACAAAATCCCGCCAGCAATCACGATCGGCCCCGACACGTAATTGGGAATAACTTCCGCAATCCAGGTCAAAAAATTTCTCAACAATTGCAACAGGAAAAAAATCGGAGTCATCCCAGTCCAAATCGCTAAACCCAACGTGGCAAGTACCACACCGCTAGCACTGATCAGCAGCCACCGTTTCACCAACAGTCCGGGGGCCAACCACTTAAACCACTGGTGAACTCGCCCGTTCCGCAAAGAGGGAGGGTAAGGATTTCTGGATTGGGCAAAAACCTGCTTAGCTTTGGCAAAGACTCGCAGGGCTTTAGGAAATGAACTAATTGACATGGTTAATTAGTCTTAATGGTATTGGAATAGCTCAAGCTGACAAATTTACAATACAAGAGAGTTTTGATTCTGGCAGTCAATTTAAGTCATTAGTCATCAGTCATGAGTCATTAATGATTAGCTAGACTGATGACTGACAACATAATCGATCGCATCTTATGGCTGAGCCACTAATCGAACTCAAAGGGGTAAGTAAGTCCTTTGGCCTCTCCCCGATCCTCGATCGAGTCGATCTCACCATTTATCGGGGAGAGGCCCTGGCAATTATTGGCCCATCCGGGACGGGAAAATCTACGATTTTGCGGATAATTGCGGGTTTGTTGGCCCCGGATGCCGGTGAGGTTTTCGTTCAGGGACAGCGGCGGATGGGATGGGTGGACGACGTGACAGATCCGATCGGGATTGGGATGGTGTTTCAGCAAGCTGCTTTGTTTGATTCGCTGACGGTAGAGGAGAATGTCGGTTTTTTACTTTACCAGCATTCTAAGCTGCCGCGCCGCCGGATTCGGGAATTGGTCGAGGAGAAGTTACAGATGGTGGGTTTGCCGGGTATTGGCGAACGCTATCCGGCGCAGTTGTCTGGCGGAATGCGGAAGCGGGTAAGTTTTGCCCGCGCCATCATGGCGAATCCCGATAATGCCAGGGACAATCCAGAGGTTTTGTTGTACGACGAACCGACGGCGGGTTTAGATCCCATCGCTTCGACAGTAATTGAAGATTTAATCCGCGACTTGCAGGCGGCCCAAGGGGTTTGCAGCACTTATGCGATCGTCACTCACCAAGACAGTACCATTCGCCGCACTGCCGATCGCATCGTATTTCTCTATCAAGGCAAAGTGCAGTGGGAGGGAACTGTCAGCGACATTGCATCGACAGATAATTTGTTAATTAAACAATTTTTTAGTGGCAGCATTACCGGGCCGATTCAAGTGATTGGATAGTCAATTGTCAGTGGGCAGTTGGCAGTTGGCAGTTGACAGTGGGCAGTTGTTAGTTGACAGTGGGCGGTTGTTAGGAAAGCGGTTGGCCGTGGTTAATTGTTTGTATTATTGGGAGATGGGATATGTCACAAACAAATTTTCAAAAGTTAGATGTTTATAAATTAGCCGAAAAATTAGCTGATGAAATTTGGAATATTGTCATAAAATGGGACGCACTAGCAAAAGATACGGTGGGCAAGCAAATTATTCGCTCTGCTGATAGTATTGGTGCTAATATTGCTGAAGGAGATGGTCGAGGTAGCTATCAAGATCATCGAAGATTTATTAAAATTGCCAGAGGTTCTTTATATGAAACAAAGCACTGGTTGAGACGGGCTTATACTAGGCAACTACTAACAACTACGCAAGTAGAAACACTCAAGCCAATTATTGACGAATTATCGCCCCGGCTAAATGCCTATCTAAAATCTATAGGCAACACATCAGAAAAAAATTAACAACTGCCAACTATCAACTATCAACTATCAACTGCCAACTGCCAACTGCCAACTGCCAACTATCAACTGCCAACTATCAACTATCAACTATCAACTATCAACTGCCAACTGCCAACTGCCAACTGCCAACTGCCAACTATCAACTGCCAACTATCAACTATCAACTATCAACTATCAACTGCCAACTGCCAACTATCAACTGCCAACTGTCAACTGTCAACTGCCAATTGCCAAAGGAGGCAATATGCGATCGCGAACTGTAAGAGAAGGTTCTGTCGGGTTCTTAATTTTAGTAGGAATCGGCTTATTTGGGGGCTTAGTGCTCTGGTTGCAGGGCGTACAGCTAGGCAACCGCAGCTACAAATTCGCCGTAGAATTTGCCAGCGCCCAGGGAATGCAAATAGGCACACCCGTTAGGTATCGCGGGGTTGCCGTAGGTAAAATTACCGCCATCAAAGCCAGCGCCAACGGCGTAGAGGTGATGCTGGAGATTGCCCCCGGTACTTTAGTCATGCCCCGAGATGTGGCAATCGAAGCGAATAAATCGGGTTTAATTGGCGAATCGTCGATCGACATTACCCCCAACTCAATTTTGCCAGAATCCTTACTTAGCGCCAATCCCTTCAGTGCCGACTGTCCCCCTGAAATCATCTGCAAAAATTCCCGCTTAAAAGGTCAAGCTGGAGTCAGTCTCGACGAACTAATTCGTTCCACAGTCCGCCTAGCTAATTTATACACCGACCCCGCCCTTTTTAACAACATTAAATCGATTTCCGAGAATACAGCCAACACAGCGAAAGGTGCAGCTAAACTTACTCAAGATTTATCAAGTTTAACTCAAACAGCTAAAGCAGAAATCAAAACATTGAATCAATCCGTAACCGGAGACGTAGGTCAATTAACTCAATCAGTAAAAACCGAACTGGCAACTCTAAATCAATCCTTAAAAAGCCAGTCAAACAGTTTAACTCAATCTTTGAAGCAGGAAGTAAGCAGTTTGAATCAATCTTTGAAAGGAGAAACGAGCAGTTTGAATCAATCACTAAAGGGGGAAATATCAGGAGTCGCCGCAGATGTTTCCAAAGTAGCAGCTACAGCGGACACTTCCACAAAAGCCGTATCTGCCGCTGCCATAAATTCTGCCAATTCAGTGACTCAAGCAGCCAATCAAATTACCTTGACAGCCAACCAACTCAATTCCTTAGTAGTAACCAACCGCGCTAGTTTAGTCTCAACACTGAATAACATTAATCAAAGCAGTCAGGAACTGCGGGTAGCTGTCAGCAGTTTGAGTCCGACAATTAATCGCATCAACCAAGGACAATTGCTCAACAATTTAGAAGTTCTCTCCGCCAATGCCGCCCAAGCTTCTGGTAATTTACGAGATTTATCCAGCCAGGTAAACAATCCCGCCACTTTGCTATTATTGCAACAAACTTTAGATTCTGCACGAGCGACATTTCAGAACGTGCAGAAAATTACTTCCGACGTGGATGAATTGACCGGAGATCCGGCTTTCCGCAACAACATTCGCAGGTTATTCAACGGATTAGGAGGCTTGTTAGGTTCGACAGAACAACTGCGACAGCAAGTTAAAGTCGCTCAAACATTAGCTCCCCTTGCTGAGAAAGTAAATGCGAGTACAACTGCGGCAAATCAATCAGTTCAGCCGGTATTTCCCAGCATTCACAAAAAAGAAAAATTGCCTGTTATGCCTTCTCAAACTGCAAAGTCAGCAGCACCGATTGCTCCCGATAATGCGCCTTAAAACATGGTATCATTGAATGACCGCCATTGCAAGATGCGCGATTTTCTCTAGTATGTAAGGTGCGCATTGCAGAAGTTTCAGCTAGGAAGGTATGTACAGCAGATATCGGTATTAAATTTTGGGTGTAAATCCTATTAACAAAAAAGTCTTTTAAGCAAAAAAACACAAACCAATAACACAAATATTATCGAAACCTGCCGCAACCAAAACCAAGTATCATAATCCTTGGTAAAAATTGCCAGATTACTTTAAATTGCCGGACGAGCCTGTGGAAAACATCGACCAACCACTTTTAGCAGCCGCCCTGCGATCAGCCTTGGATCTCGCAGGATTGATCGTCGCTTCGATGCTGATAAGTAGTTAAGCAAAATTAATTACATAATTATCTCCAAATTCTTTAAGAATTTTTTCTACAGATGAAACAAGAGATTGCCAGCTAGAGTAGGCATCTA
>JAYUGZ010000820.1:0-1150 GCA_043767465.1 Cyanobacteriota bacterium | reverse complement strand
TTTTTGCATGGTAAAAAGTAGATTGCAAAAATTATTGTCAAATCAGGAATTTTCTGCCTGATGGGTTTTTACCATAGCAGAAAATATTATATTTGCTCCTATCTTCACAAAAGTTCTCACAATTCATAAAAGTCTTATTATAATCCTCAATCTGATAGCAATTATTAAAATTCTCACAGATACGTAACTCGGCGTTGGACAGGGAAATGGCGTTTCCGTAGCACTCGGGCGATCGCCCGCCAAGTCTCCCGAACAAGGCAATGGCGTTTCCCGATCGCTCCATCGCCCGTAAATTCATCAAATTACCGATAGTCACACTTTGATTAAAAGCAGTTAACTAACCGTTGTTGTGATGGATGTGCGACGTAGAAACACTATCCAACTGATCGCGCCCGTTGCGGATCACGCGCAGCATATCGCTGAGCTTGTGTTCGATATTATCTAGAACTTGGTCAGCATAATCGTCGGCGCCGTTTTGAATTTCCTCGCATTCAGCCATCGCCCTGACTTTCATGTCTTCCAATTCCTCTTGCGCCTGGTAGCGAATTTGTTCGACTTCCGCCAGTGTCGCCTGCTGAATTGCCTCGCAGTCGAGCAAAACTTGCTGTCGCAACTGATCTGCTTCTACTTTCGCCTGCTGGATTAGGCCCATATCATTTAAAAGTTCTGCCGCTCGCTGTTCTGCTGCTTCTATCACTTCTTGAGCGTAGAGTTGAGCTTCTTGGAGCAGTTCGTCTTTGTGCCGAATGATCGTCTCGGATTCCCCAAAGGCGATCGGCAAATTGAGCCTCACCAAGTCTAACTGATCGAGTAACTGTTCTTCATCCACCAGAGTGCGTCTGGTCAGGGGAATGCGCGGGCTGTCGAGAACAATTTCCTCAAGCCGATTCAATTCCCGCTGGATGTCTACTCCTACGGTTCGGGTTTCATCTCCGAAGGCGGCTGTGTTCTGAGGTGATTCGTTCTCAGTGCCGCGTCCGGTGCTGTCGGGTTCGATGCGAGTTGGTTCCTGCTGGCGTAACATTTGTAAATATCTAGGGCGACGTGTTTAGGAACAAGATGATCTACGGAGCCACCAAACTTGGCTATTTCTTTAACTACACTACTACTTAAAAAGCTGTACTCGTTAGAAGTTGCCAAAAAAACTGTT
>JAYUGZ010000819.1:0-1152 GCA_043767465.1 Cyanobacteriota bacterium | reverse complement strand
ATCCAACACCAACCATACTCGATCGGCATTAAATTGTGCTAAAAAATCATCCTTAATATCCGCCGTCGCCTCAGCCTTCCCAATTCTCTTAATTGCCGTCAACAGCCAATTGTCAAATAAATAGGTTTCTAATTCCTTCCCCTGCAAATCCGCCAAGGATACCCAAATTACCATAGCCTCCGAAATGCCCGTCGCTACCCAATTCGCAATCTGCCGCAACAGCGTTGTTTTTCCCGCCCCCGGTTCCCCAATAATTCCTAATCGCTTCCCATTACTTTTCGGGCTAATTCCTTGCTGGATCACTTGTTCGAGAAACTCGCTATGTTCAAATGTCTGAGTAACTTCTTTTTCTCGATACAAATCCGAACCTTCCTCAGCCCCAAGATTCTCGCGCTTCTGAGTCACTTTGTGCCGTTCCACCAATCCCAGCGGCACATAAACATCATCAATTTGATGGTTGCCAAAAGTTAGCTGATTGCTACTAAGCCGCTGCTGTTCTTTCTCGTCTAATATCTGCTGGCAAATATCCCGCCAGTCAATCGGTTGATAAACAATGCGGCTCTTTTCAACTATCTCCTCCAGCCAAGCATACATCTCTTGGGTTCTGCTATCAATCCGCGTTAAACTCTGCCCCGTAAAAATCTGGAAAACTTTCTCATTTTCCTTGATTTCCTGAGCAAAGTATGCAGATACCAAAGCAAATAATTCTTGCTCTAACTTTGTCTGGTAGGGTGCGACATCGCAATTTTCTAGGGCGACTTCCAGCAGTTTTTGCTTGAGTTTTTCAACCTGATTCTGCTTTGACTCATCTGCGGCAGTCAGCAGCAATTCTATCTCATCTAAACCTGCAATGGGAATCCCAGAGGGGACTGTTTCTTTATCGACTTGTTCTAATTCTAATTTGAGCTTTTCGAGCTTTCGTTTCAACCAATCAAAATCCCTGCGCCTGTCTTGCAGCGAATAGGCAAAACTCTCTCGGTAAGCCGCATTTTTCGGGTCGATTTCCTGTTTGCATTCTGAGGCGATTTGTTGCTGAGCTTTCAGGAAAGAACGTTTCAGCGCTTTTTCTAAATCGTGATTGACAATTTTTCCGTTTCGTGATATCTTTTTTATCCCGGTCAAACAAAGGTGCTTTGCTGCATCATTAACTTG
>JAYUGZ010000818.1:0-3153 GCA_043767465.1 Cyanobacteriota bacterium | reverse complement strand
CATAATCAAGCTCCAAGAAGTTATCGCCTAATAACTCTTTTAATTGTTTATCAGATCCATTATCTAGCTGTTCGCTGGCATGTTCGATTGCTCCATCTAATTCTACATACATGGCACCTTGGAGCATCCCAAAAAAAACTTCAGGATCTGGTTCGTCTAGAGCAAATTTGCGTTTGAGCTTGGTAAATATATTCATATTATAGATTCAGAACTAACACTCTATCTATATTTAGCCCAAGATTGTTACCAAATCGAACACCCACTGAAAAAATTAGCTATTAAAACTAATTTGATACATCCGAAATAGATCTCCTTGTTTGGTACTATTTACTTTTCCCCCAACTGATTTTACTAGTTCGGTAAATTGGGATAGTGGTGAAAGGATGACTTCTGCACCGAGGTACATTTCGAGGATTGCCCAGTTTTCGGCTATTTCTGTGTCTGGATCGATCGCATCAAAGATAAATATGCCATCTGGTTTTAGGACTCGTTTGACTTCTTGTAAAACTAGTTTCCAATATTCGGGGGGATAGTAACAACTAAAGCCTGTGGCGATCGCTCGATCGAATGTATCATCTTCATATTGCAGTTGATGAGCGGCTCCTAACTGTACACCTTTATATAGTTTAGAGTTGAGTTGAGAGCCGCGAGAATTGAGGGCATTACGAGCAACTGTACTGATTTCTTGTCCATAAAAATATGTTTCCCATTCAGCCCAAGCGTAGATCAAATAACTTACGCCGCAACCGATATCTAGACAGCGTTGATTCTTTTTGAATTGGGCTAATACCCAAAATGGAGAGGTAATTTTTGGGGCGAGACTTCGACCGATCCAATCGCGAAATAAGGGCATCGATTCGACTTCGGGGGGCAATTCAAAGGCTTCTTGTTTGAATTCTCGATCGAATCTTGTTTTGACTAAATTGATTTCATCCGACCAATCATGGGCTTGTGTTGGGATTGAACTATACATGGGGTTTTCGGGGGCGCAGAGTTGGGGACGCAGAGTTGGATGAGATAAAGGAGAACGCAGAGAAGGGGCTAGTGGGGTTCTATTTTTTGCTTATTTTTAGATGCTCGAAGACTGATTTGTCGCCGATGTCGGGGGGTATTGCTTGGATGGATTTGCGAACTGCGAATATTAGAAATAATCCTGCCCAGGTAGCTAGTAAAATAGTTTCGATGGCTTGGGGGAGGAGATTAGTGAGATGACCTAATAGGAGCGATGGGACTATGAATGTGAGGATCTTTGTCTCGAACCTGTCGAAACAAAATGCTTCTTTAAAAAAGATTCCTGTTAGGGCGGCAAATGTGAAGCCGATACCTAATATGGTGAGTGGTTGTTGATAGATAATTTGGGCGATCGGTTGATGAATTTGACTGGCTAATATAATTGCGGCGATCGAACCAATTGCCAAAAATAACTGTAATGCTCGATGTAAAATAGCTAAGTAAATATGAATTGTTGCGAGGGCAATACCTAGGGCGACTGAGAAGCCAATATACAACCAGTTTACTAAGTCTAATGTATCCGAATCGATATTTGGCGATCGCCATAATATAATGGTAGTAGCAGCAGCAAAACATCCAGCCGCCATCATCAGGGCACTACGATAAATTATGACACTTTGACGATCGCTTGCCGTAATTGTAAACGCTCCAAATTGACCTTGGTATATATCTACGCCGATATCTAATTCGTTTGCTTGCATTTATTTATTGCTCAGAAATTTGAACTGTTAATTTTCTGTTCTGATATAGTAATGGTATTCCCAATCGATCGCCAAATGCTAGATACTTTTGCCAAACATCTCAATCTGACAACCGTTGAAGTCGAATCCTTACTATCCATGAGTTTGGCGGATTTCCTCGCCGCACCTGGAGTCAAGCAATTGCTGGCTACTCTGGATGTCAACTTCTTGCGCGAAACTCTCCCCACGGCGGGAACGGTTTTGGCGAAGCAATTACCCCCTTTTTATGACTGGTTAAAAAATGAATTGGGCGTGGCGAGAGTACCAGATAGTCCAGATCATACGACTAAATGGGTTGTCGGATTTTTGAACAATCAAGAAAGCTTGACTCGTCTAGTCGAACTCCACCGCCCAGTGCCACGAATGGCTGTGGAGAGGGCGATTCCTCGCCTTGTAGCAGCCTTTGATGGTGTTCAAGATATTCAGACTCGTCAGACATGGCAAACGGCTGTTGCTGCCCTCTGCTTGCCTCTAGTGGTGGATGCACGAGAACGCGCAACAATTACCTAATTATCGCGGATACTCCGAGCGGTGGCTAGTTCTTCAGCCCCTACTTGCATTGCGGCTATTTCTTCAGGAGACCAATTTTGGGTGGATTGACAAGCATGAGCGACTAATAATCCCCACAATCCTTGCTGGGTGAGGATGGGGACGACTAGATTGGCTTTGACTTCCATTTGTTGGAGAAAGTCGCGATGACATGGGGCAATTGGTTCGATGGCGATATCAGCGATCGCTCGAATTCTACCAGCTTCATACAATGCTGCATACTCACCATTGAAGCATTCATCTGGCCCCGCCGAACCGAGGATTGTATATCGCTTGTCACTCAATGACTCGAATGTGACTCTTCCCGCCCATTTATAATAGAAGTAATAGAGGACAACTCGATCGGCATTTAATTTGGTTCGCAATCTGTCGGTAGTTGTTTGAATTAAGCTATCCCTCGCTAGATCTGTACGCAAGCGATCGAATATTCTTTCTAAGGCTGTATCTGACATAGATGAGTTAGTTGAAATTGGAAATAGAATCAAGAAATACCATCGAGGATCTGGTGTGCCATTGCTAATTTAGAGCAGGGCAAAATATCAATTCGATCGCCATTTCGTTTGAGCAATACGGCTTGGTTTCGATCGCTACCAAAGCCGCTGTCTGGCATGTCTACTGGATTGGTGACGATCGCATCTAGTTGTTTGCGGCGCAATTTTTCTAGAGCGGGAGTGATAATATCGCCTGTCTGTGCAGCAAAACCAATTAATTTTTGATGAGGCTGCTTTATTTTACTCAGTTCGGCAATAATATCGGGAACTGGAACTAGTTTTAGTTCGCTAGGTAACATTTTCTTCGGCAACTTTTCAACACTATAATTAGCTGGTTTGACATCAGCAACAGCCGCACACAT
>JAYUGZ010000817.1:0-3153 GCA_043767465.1 Cyanobacteriota bacterium | reverse complement strand
CCGTTTACTTAAGACCGTCCTGGGGGTAAACCGCTATCAAAAATAGATACGGAGATTGCTTCGTTCCTCTCTTCGGACATCTTAAGTAAACCGTATTGAAATATAACATCGTTATGACTGTTAATTTTGGAGTGGTACTGGTAACTGCGAATTCGGAGGCGGAGGCGGTGACTATCGCCAAATCTCTAGTTGAATACAAGCTGGCTGCTTGTGTGAGTTTGTCGCCGATTCGCTCTATTTATACTTGGCAAGGTGAGATTCATTACGAGTCGGAGTGGCAGTTGCTGATTAAAACTGATTTGGCTAAATTTGAGGCTTTAAAAACAAAAATTCAGGAACTCCATTCCTATGAAGTTCCCGAAATTATTGCGATTCCGATTGTCGCTGGCAGCGAGGCTTATCTGAATTGGATTGGACAATCTTTGAGTTTGTAGTCAGGACTTTAGTCCTAATTTATTCAATCTAGAGGACTGAATTCTCTACTACAAACCCTCAGAAACCTACATATTTTGACTGCTAGGGCCGATGACGCCGACTTTGTGACGAAAACTTAGTTCGCCGCCAAACCAGCCTGTAACGCCCAGCAAGGTGGCAACGACGATCGACAATCCTAAGCCTGTAAAGACGATCGCATCAGCCGGATTTCCTTGCCGCAACACCAGGTTAATCAGCGAAAGTACCAGGGCCGCCACATTGCCGCCCATGTGCAACCAACCGGCACTGCGATCGCGCACTCTTTTAATTCTCGTAAAATCTAAAAAGCCCGTGATTCCCGCCAAAATTCCCGCAGCAAAACCGCTACCGATCAGCCAAACCGAAGCTCTCGCCCAAAACGGATCGCTGGTGAGCCAGTAGCCGATATCTGTACCAGCCGCTGCGACTAAAAAGGCGATCGGAAAGGTGACGATCACGGGGTGAAGCGGATGGCCTGCAACTGAAACTGTGCTGGTAATGCCGGCGTCGCGATACTCTCTGTCGTCACTTTCGAGAATCGGCGGAACATTGGGAAAGGGCGTAGTATTTCTTTGATTTGTTTCCATGATTTCTACCGATAAATTTTGTACAAAACCCGTTTTTATTTGATTCAACTTAATCCCAAATGCGATCGCCATTTTCGTCAACCCGGGCCTGCCGAATTACGTCGGAAATTTCCTCGGCGTCTTTAACGTGGTGCAGAGCTTTCTTTTCCCCATCCGGTTCGTCTACGATGAAATAAGTGGGAACTGTCACCACGTCTCCCGTGATGTCTGGCACGTGGTCAACCGCTAATTGCTGGGCTTTTTCTTCGATGCTTTGCGGTTCCTCGGAAATGCGATCGCCCGGATTGACAGTGCGGCGCATATCTTTGCCTGGTTTGTCGATACTCATAAAAACCTCTGTGGTGTTTCTAATTTTTTGCTGACTCTAATTGCTACTATTGAACGAAAAATGTGCCTACGGTAACATCTCCCAAGGGGTGTAAGTTTCAGTTAGGGCGATCGTACATCGCCTCTTTCTGTAGGTAGAGGCTTTTTTGAAGGAAGAAGAACCGTAGGGACACGCCAATGCCGTGTCCGGCGCGGGGAGTAGGACACGGCATTGCTTTTCATAATTGATCTAAAATCAAAGCATCATTTCTTTCTTCCCTTTGAATTGCCCATGAAAAGTTACGACTGGATTGTTGTCGGCGGCGGGATTACGGGTGCAGCAGCGAGTTACGAACTCGCAAAAAAAGGTTTTTCCGTGCTGCTTTTGGAACGAGATGCGATCGCGCAAAATGCTACTCGTTTTAGTTACGGTGGCTTAGCTTATTGGTCGGGTACGACCGATTTAACTCGTCAATTGTGTCGAGAAGGTATCGAACGCCACCGCAATTTATCGGCAGAATTAGATGCCGATACGGAGTTTCGTGAATTGGATTTGTTGCTGACAATTGATGCGGAGACTGAACCAGAAAAAGTAGCGGCAAATTACGCGCATTTTGCCATTCCTCCGCAGCTTTTGAGCGTTGCAGAAGCTGGTGAGTTGGAACCTTTGCTGAACAAAAGTGCGATCGCCGGAGCTCTAACTGTGCGTCACGGTCACATTTCGCCAACTGCCACAAATAGAGCTTATTATCAAGGGTTTTTACGATTGGGAGGAACTCTCGAAATTGCTGAAGTAATTGGTTTAATAGCAGACGGAAATCGGATGTCTGGAGTCCAGACTGTACGCGAAAGTTATGCTTGCGAAAATGCGGTGATTTGTGCTGGAGGTTGGAGTCGCAGTTTGCTCAAGGCGGCTGGTATTTCTGCGGGAGTTTATTTTAGTCGCGCCGAGATTTTGGAGACTGAACCTGTGGATTTGAAACTCAGGACTTTGGTGATGCCCGCGGTATTAAAACGTTTTGAATTGGAAGCTGAATCGAGTAAAATTGAGGTAGATTTTCTGTGGGATCAACCGGGTAAAGAGTTACTACCACCGATTTTAGATGCTGGTGCAATTCAATTTAATGATGGCAGTTTGCGGATCGGGCAATTGTCTCGGACTTTGAGCGATTTGAATGCTAAAGTCGATCGCGAAACCAGCGAAACGGCAATTCGTGCGGGTATCGGCAAGGTTTTGCCAGATGCGGCAAATTTACCCGCAACTTGGCACGATTGTATTGTGGCATTTAGCGCTGACAAGCTGCCCGTAGTCGGGGAAATTGGCTCTCGACCCGGATTGCACGTTTTTTCGGGTTTGAGCAATCCTTTGGCGATTGTACCTGCTTTGGCGGAGCGATTTGCCAATTCGGCGGCAGGAGAAAAAGATTGGGCGATCGCGATTTTGTCTCCGGATAGATTTGCCTAAAAATGACTCATGTTAACTGTTAGTGGGGAGGGCGGGTTTATGTATATTGTTAGTGGGAATTATAGATGGTTGGTGAACCCGCCCCTACGGATTTGCTAATACAAGAATACATCGAAAATATCAAGATTGGTAGGGGCGGGTTCACCCGAATTTATATCATCAAATCGCAGCAGTCAAAAACCCGCCCCCTCCCATTGCAAATACCCATAAACCTGTCCCCGTCAGCAGGGTTGGTAGGTTGGGTGGGGGCGGGTTTATCAATATTCGGGATGTGAATTATAGATGGTTGGTGAACCCGCCCCTACGGATTTGCTAATACAAGAATACATCGAAAATATCAAG
>JAYUGZ010000816.1:0-1155 GCA_043767465.1 Cyanobacteriota bacterium | reverse complement strand
GTGAGGGTCGATTGATTTTCGATTGGGGATTGGGGATTGGGGATAGAGCTATCTATTTTCGATTGGGGGATAGACCTATCTATTTTCGATTGGGGATTGGGGATTGGGGATAGAACTAGAGATTCAAAGATTGTTGAATTCGAGAAAAATCCAGCAGTCTAAAATCTCAAGTTCACAGAACTCCGGCGTTGGACATGAGCGTGATTTCTTCAATTACTGCACTTGTCGGTAATTGAACTGCGTGCAGAATTGATTCGGCAACGATTTCTGGGGTTAACATGGCAGTGCGATCGAAGTCGGCTTGGACGGTTTCTGTGTCCCACATGGGAGTGTTGACAGAACCTGGACAGATGGCTGTTACGCGAATTCCGCGAGCCCGTTCTTCTGCCGCTAATGTCTTGGACAAAGCCATCAGACCGAATTTGCTGACGCAGTATAGTCCCCAATTCGGGAAGACTTGGCTACCTGCGATCGAGGAAACGTTGATGATAATTCCAGATTTGCGATCGCGCATTCCCGGCAAAATTCCTTTAATACACTGCCAGACGCTAGTTAGATTCAGGTCTAACACTCTCTGCCAGTCGGTTAGGGATGTTTCGGTCAAAGAGCCTGTGTAGCCCATGCCAGCGCTGTTGACCAGAATATCTACGGGCCCGAATTGAGATGCGATCGCGCTAATGCCACTTTGCACTTGCTCAATTTTTGCCAAGTCTAAGGGATAAGCTTCTGCTTTCACTCCGAATTCTCGGGCTGCTGCGGCAACGGCTTCTAAGTTTTCCGATTCTCGGCTAACTAAAGCCAGATTTATGCCTTCAGCGGCGAACGCTAGAGCCGTCGCTTTGCCAATACCGCTGCTGGCTCCGGTAATTAGAGCCTGCTTTGTGGTTCGATCGTTCATTCAGTGTCCTGATAGTTCCTAATTTTACGAAAAACACGGAAATTAGTTTGCTAGTTTTAGCTTGACGCTCGTGAACTACTCGACCCTTTATCCCATTGTCCAAGCCATCTGGGACTATTTTTCGCATACTTTCGATCGGCAAATCTTTCAAGCGTTGCAGCCTGCTTCGGCAAATTAGCAAGCTGTTGGCTGCGGGTGATAACAGTTAATTCTGAGATAAAGATTAAGAACTGTTAAGCCGGTGTCACCTGAGAAAT
>JAYUGZ010000815.1:0-1155 GCA_043767465.1 Cyanobacteriota bacterium | reverse complement strand
TTTAGGGTTTCAGCCAGAAATTTATCGTCGAGATAATGAATGGTTTGTTTCTCATTATTACTACGGTATTACAGCCGCTTTATTAATGATTTTTTCAGTGGCGATAGTCCAAGATATTTATCAGGACAAACAAAATCGCTGGCGTACCGCTCATATTATTCTCAATTGTTTTGCTCTGCTGCTATTTATCGGTCAGGGAATGACTGGTGCAAGAGATTTACTAGAGATTCCCCTACATTGGCAAGAACACTATATTTATCAATGTGATTTCACCAATAAAACCTGTCCTCAACCAAAATAAAACGGTAATTTAAAAATGATGGAAGACAGAATTTTAGCACTAGAAGCTTATGTTCGTTTCTCCGATCAAGTCGCTAGGGTGACACAAATTATTGAGACTAAAAATGCTAGCATCGCTATTTGGGGAGTCAAGCCTGGCCAAATTGTGCAAGCTCATTTTCACCCCGATGGACAAGATACTTGGGTGATGCTCCGGGGCACTTTAACATATTATTTAGGCAATGGTCAAAGCCAAGTCTTGAATGCTGGTGAAGTTGCCATCGCAGACAAAAATCAAATTCATGGGGCAGTGAATGAGAATAGTGAAGATGCTGTGTTTGTCTCGATTTATTCTGCTCCCAAGATTGGCTATGAAAAGGCATCACCTTAAGCTAAGTAAGCAGTTGACAGTTGACAGTTACATAGTACGGGAATCAAACCATATAAAATTATGAATATTGTTAATGGAGTTCATAAGATTTTAATGCGACTTCCCAGCAGCATATATCTTGGGATTGCTGTTTTGATTTTTGCAAGTTCTAATTCTCTAACTCGTAAAATCGTTGAAATTGGAGAAGCTCATGCTATAAATGGCAGAAATCCTATCTCACTCTGCAATGTCTTATTTGTGGGGAATATCTGTGCTTTGGGGTTAATGACTCTAATTTTTTATCGAGACTGGAACCCGAATACTCTGAAAGCTTTGACTCGTAAAGATTGGATTAGTTTAACCATTACAGGTCTTTTATCAGGGGCGATCGCTCCAGCGTTAATTTGTACAGCCCTGGGACAGACAAATATTACCAATATCGTGTTAATTGGGCGTATCGAACCAATTTTAACCCTTGTGTTGGGTGTTTGGCTGTTGGGTTCGCG
>JAYUGZ010000814.1:0-7826 GCA_043767465.1 Cyanobacteriota bacterium | reverse complement strand
GATATCGGCAACCGCGACTATTTTAAGGAAGTAATTAAAACTAATCGTCCTATACTTGTGCAGCCACGAAAGTCATTTCTTAATGGCAAATACGCGATTTTTGCTGCGGCGCCTGTTGTCGATATCAATACAGGAAAAACTATCGCCGTCATCAGAACTCGCACACCCACAACTTATTTAGAGCAGGATTTTCACGAAAGCCAAGAACAATTAACCAGAGACTCGGAGGTATCGGAGGTATCGGAGGTATCACAAAAAGAGCAATACCATTTGATTGATGGCAATGGCAAGTTTTTCTCAGCAACAGAAACTGAGCAGGTGAGTAGAGATGCACGGTCAGACTTTAGTGCTTTTGTAAGAATGCAAGCCAAGAAAAAGATTGACAGTGCCATAGATATCGATCGCATGACTGGAGCTAAGCAACTGATTACTTACACTCCTATTGAAACAGCAAAAGAGCTACCAGAATTGGGTTGGAGCGTGCTGATTGCCAACGATACAAAAGATGTATTTGCTCCGCATAAAAAGTTGCTAGTTGCTCTCATGGTAGGAGCTGGGTTGACGGCTGCTATTGTGAGCGCGATCGCAACTTTTTTAGCTAGTCGAACTACTCGCTCGGTTAATCAAATTGTGCGGGCGATCGCCTCTTCTTCCTCGCAAATTGCTGTTACCATCGAAGAGCAGGAGCGCATCGCCAGCCAACAACTATCTGCTGTCGATCGCACTGCGACTACAATGGACGAATTGGGCGAATCAAGCAAAGCTTGTGCCGAGCAAGCCGCTTCGGCCGCTTTCGGGGCCGCACAAGCCCTTAAACTCACAGCAGGAGGCAGTCAAGCAGTAAACAATACCTTGAAAGAAATGGCAACTTTGACAGAAAATGTCGGAGCAATTCAAAAACAAATTTTGCGTTTGAGCCAGCAAACCGATCGCATTGGCAATATCTCCAGTTTAGTCAGCGATTTAGCCAACCAAACAAATATGCTCGCCCTTAACGCTGCTGTAGAAGCAGTTAGAGCCGGTGAAAGTGGCAAAGGATTTGCTGTTGTTGCCAGTGAGATTCGCAAATTAGCCGATCGCAGCAAGGAATCTGCTAGCAATATCAATGCTTTAGTTGCAGACATCCAGAAAGCGATTAGTTCAACAGTAACAGTGACCGATGACGGCACAAAAACTGTAGAAAATGGCGTAAAAATTGCCCGGAAAACCGCAGACGCATTTGCTGGGGTCGCCGAGGCGATCGATCGCATTGTTTTGAACAGCCAACAAATTTCTGTTACATCGAAAAATCAGGCGATCGCCATTCAGGATGTAGTTGAAGCCGTCAACTCTCTTAACCTCGCCGCTAGAGAAACTGCCAGCGGTATTTCTCAAGTCAAACTCGGCATTTCTCAACTAAACCAAGCAGCCCAAAATCTCAAATCAGCAGTTTAATTGAAGGAAGAGGAAAGAAGGAAGACTTATTATCAATTACCAGTTACCCATTCCCAATTACCCATTCCCAATGATTAATAAATTTTTCCAAAAAATCCAAAACCGACTGCTACTGCTTTTAATTTTAAGTACCTTGATTCCAGTATCTTTTGTAGGCTGGTATGGAATTTCCTCTTCCACAGCAGCACTGCAAACCTTAGCCTTAACAAATCTTGCTGAAAGTGTCACATCCAGTGGAGAGCAAATTGTTAACAAATTAGAAAATATCAGTTACGATGTTTTGTTTTTCAGCAAATCTCCCGCAATTCAAGGAATAATTAGAGCTAGAGATGGAAATGGAGTAGACACAGAAACTAATTCAACTTATCAAAATTGGATCGATCGAATGCAAATCACATTTGCATCAATGATGGAAGTTAAGACATCTTATATGCAGTTGCGTTATATAGATGAGAAAGGTAACGAACTCGTGCGGCTAAATTCTGACGGCAAAACCATCAAAGTTGTTCCAAATTCCGAACTCCAAAATCAAGCTCATAGGGATTACTTTTCCTTAACAATGAATCTCAAACCTGGCCAAATCTATGTATCCCAATTCAATCTGAATCAGGAGCGCGGGAAAATAGAAATTCCTTACAAGCCAACAATTCGCCATGCCACTCCTCTGTTTAATACAAAAGGAGAAATAAAAGGCATTTTGATTGCCAATTCTTTGGGCAAAAATATGATCGATATAGTTAAAAATATCAATCATGACAATTCAGGCCAAGCTTTTATGTTAAATCAAGATGGTAACTATATCTACCATCCCAATTCTAAAAAAGAATGGGGTTCTGAAAGAAAAACCAATGAAAATATCGACAAGGATTATTCGGCAGAGGTAGTAACACAAATACTTTCTGGTGGTAAAGGCAATATTGACCTCGGCGATCGAGTCATTAGCTATAATACAGCTCTTTCGAGCCAACAAAATAACAAAAAGTTTATTGTAGTTGTGAATCAATCACCGAAATCTTCGCTCTTTGCTTCGGTTTTAGATTTAAGAAGAATAGCTACTATTATTGCTATATTGTCCCTAGGTACTGTGCTGGCATTAGGATTGTTTGTGCTGCAACAACTAATTAAGCTGATTCGGGGACTAATCTATCAAATATCCTCATTATCAATGCAAATATTATCTAATATGAACCAGCAAGAGCAAGTAGTCTATCAGCAATTTATCTCGGTTAATGAAACAACTGCAACCTTAGAAAATTTGGGCATATCTTCTGGGCACACAGCCGAGCAAGCTGAGGCTGTTGCCGTCGCAGCTCGCCAAGCTTTAATGCTGGCCCAAGAAGGTACTCAAATGGTTGAGCAAACTCTCAATCAAATGCTGAGTCTTAGACAAGCTGTGGCGGCAATTTCTCAGCAAAATCAGCGCCTGGGGGATAGCACGAGTCAGATTGGTAATATCTCGGCTTTGGCAAATTTAGTTAGTGATTTAGCCAGTCAGACAAATATGCTGGCTCTTAACGCGGCTGTCGAAGCTGTCAGAGCCGGCGAGTATGGCAAAGGTTTTGCGGTGGTAGCAAGCGAGATTCGTAAATTAGCAGATGAAAGCCAACAAGCGGCGCAAAAGATTAATGGTATGATTCCAGAAATTAAGGGCGCGATCGACTCGACGGTGAAAGCCACAGAAGAAAGTCGGAAAACAGTCGCCGCAGGGGTGAAAACCGCGCAGGATACAGCAGAAGCTTTTACGGGGGTTCGGGAAGCTTGCAATCTGGTGTTTGCTAGCAATCAACAAATTTATTTTAATATTAAACAGCAGGCGATCGCGATCGGGCAAGTAGCTGATGAAATGAACTCTCTCAACCGCACTGCATCTCAGACTATCAGTGGCATTACTCAAGTCAAAGTAGGTACTCAAAAACTTAATGAAGCTGCTTTGAATCTCAAGTCTATAGTCTAAGAAGGAAGATTAGCAACTGATTTTGTAACGGATGTAACGGATGTAACGGATAGAATTACAAATTAGCGATTACCAATTCCCAATTACCAATTGCCAATTACCAATTGCCAATTACCAATTCCCGATTACCAATTCCCAATTCCCAATTCCTCCATCCCCCAAATGTATGATTGAAGATGAAGAGCTCCGAGATGTATTTAAAATTGCTAGTGAAGAACACTTGCAGAAACTAGACGATGGACTGCTGTACTTAGAACAACATCCAGGGGACTCAGCTAAGCTAGAAGAATTGCTGCGGGAAACCCATTCTCTTAAAGGCGATGCTGGGATGCTGGCGGTCAAAAATGTAGCATCTTTAGCTCATCAAATAGAGCATATTTTGGGTTCTGTCAAGCGGGGAGAGACTCAACTAAATTCAGAGATTAGCGATCGACTTTCGCAAGGTTTAGACGCCATCCGCAAACTCGTTGACGAAGCTGTCACAGGTGAAGACTCCGGTATCAATACATTTTACGTCCTCGCTAGCATGATGGGTGCTTCTAACAAGCCCCAGCCAGCCAGCCCGACAGCAGAACCCGAATCTTTAACTGTACCACAACAAGAATTAATAAAAACGCAATTTACTGATGCTGATCAGTCGCCGCCTGAAACAAACAGTGAAACTTCTTCTACGGCTAATTTAGATAATAATTACTCTTTTTCGACTTTACAATCTGAGCAAGAATTGCTGCAAGCTCAAAACTTGCCTATCGCTGCGGGATTAGTTGCTGTATCGGCCTCCCAACCCACTGTTAGTAGTTCTTCTAGTTCGTCTTACCGCATCGAAACCATTCGCGTTGCTACCCAAAATTTAGACGATTTAATGACTCAAGCTGGGGAACTTACTGTTACCAAAAGTCGGCTATTAAACCGACTTGCTGACCTGGAAAAACTCACCAATTTGTGGGAAAGTTGGAGCAGAGAATCTTTTATGAATCGGTTGGCTTTTCATCAGATAGAATCCCATCGAAATGAATCTAAACAAAACGATCTCATTATGCAGTTACAGAATTATTACCAGCGTACAGAAGAACGTTTAGAACGCCTGGGAACTGTAGTAAATCGCTTAAAAAATCGAGTTGATGAAGATACTGCCAGACTCGAATTAATTGCGGAGGAATTAGAATCAGGAATTCGCACTCTTAGACTGCTGCCTTTGTCAACTATTTTTAATTTATTTCCCCGAGCGGTTAGAGAGTTGGCGAAGCGGGAAGGAAAAGAAGTTAAATTAGTCATTGAAGGTGGAGAAAATAGAGCTGACAAACGCATTTTAGAAGAAATGAAAGACCCTTTAATGCACATGATTCGGAATGCGATCGACCACGGAATAGAGACGCCAGACGAACGCGAAAAAATCGGTAAATTTGCCGCTGCTACTATCCGAATTCAAGGCTATCAGACGGCTAACAATATTATCATTGAAGTTGCCGATGATGGGCGAGGACTGAATATTGAGCGCATCAAAAAAACGGCTGTAAAACGTAATATTTGCACGCTGGCAGAACTGGCGGTGATGACAGAAAGCCAAGTTCAATCGCTGATTTTTGCTCCGGGTTTTTCAACCAGAACATTTGTTACTGAAATCTCGGGACGAGGGGTGGGCTTAGATGTAGTTAGGACTAATGTTGAAGCACTAAAAGGTAGTATTCAAGTTGAATCTGTATTGGGAAAAGGATGCACTTTTCGGCTGCAAGTCAGCACCTCGCTAGCTACTGCAAATGTATTAATTGTAGCGGTTGAGAGTCTGGCTTACGCGCTACCCATTGAATTTGTTGAAAATGCCAAAATGGTGTCTAAGTCTGAGATTTTTGCCGTTGAAGGTAAGCCAACTATACTTTCAGATTCTCAGCCGCTATCAGTTGCTTATTTGGCTGATTTACTGGAGTTAAATAATAGAGACTTGCTGCCTAAAAATCGGGAGTGGAGACGGGGAAATTGGAGAGAAGTCAACCAAAAAATAGAGGGAGAGTCCCGGGATTCAAATTATCCAAAAATGTCTTGTATTGTGTTAAAAGTTGGGAAGGAAAGATTGGGATTATTTATAGATGCTTTGATAGATCAACAGGATGTGGTGATTAAACCTCAAAGTCAATTGCTGAAACGGGTGCGAAACGTTTCAGGTGCAACGATTCTGGGGACGGGGGAAGTTTGTATGGTGCTCAATCCCCACGATTTGATAAAATCTGTACGCAAGCAAGTTTTTTCGGGTGGGGTTGGGAGTGCGCGATCGCCCATGGAGACGGTCAGCCGAAAACAAGTTATACTTTTAGCAGAAGATTCGATCGCCACCCGCACTCAAGAAAAGCGCATCCTGGAAGGTGCAGGTTATGAAGTGGTGACAGCAGTAGACGGATTAGATGCTTTCAATAAATTAAAAACTCGCTATTTTGATGCTCTGATTTCGGACGTACAAATGCCGAATTTGGACGGTTTGGGACTAACTGTTAGAATTCGTCAACAGAAAGAATATAGTGAGTTGCCGATTATTTTGGTGACATCTTTGGCATCGGATGAAGATAGAAAAAGAGGGGCTGATGCCGGGGCTAATGCTTATATTCCTAAAGGTACGTTCAATCAAGATGTATTGATCGAGACCTTGAAAAGGTTAGTTTAGTTGTTAGTTGTGGGTTATGGGTTACTTGTTATTGGTTATTTGTTATTTCAAGACTTACGCAAATTTTAAATTTTTACACTACTAATAGTGTAAGGTGCCCAGTGCGCACCCTACAAATAGAGTTTGCACGTAAGTCCTGTATTTGTTATTTACTACAAATTAGCAATTGCCCAATGCCCAATTCCCAATGCCCAATGCCCAATTCCCAATTACCTAAAAAAACTGATGTTATCGCCGATTAAAGTATTGTTAGTAGAAGATTCGCCAGTAGCTACGATCGTCCTCAAGCGCATTTTGGATGCTTCGCCAGAAATCCAAGTTGTCGGAACCGCTTGTAACGGGTTAGAAGCCCTAGAATTAATCCCGAAACTTGAGCCAGAAGTCATCTGTACGGATTTGAATATGGCACAAATGAACGGGTTAGAATTCACGCAGGAAGTGATGAAGAAATACCCGCGACCGATTTTAATAATTAGTGCTTCTGTACAAGCAAAGGATACTCAAAATGTATTTGAACTTATGAAAGCAGGTGCATTAGATGTTTTTCCGAAACCTATTGGCGGGTTGGCGTCTGATTACAGTCGCGTCGCGAAGGAATTAATCGCTAAAGTTAAAGTTTTGTCGGGAGTTAAAGTATTTACGCGGCATCAAAAGCTGGGAGTAATCGGAACGGGCGATCGCCTAATCAAAAAAAATAATCTACTACCAATCCACGATTACCAACTATCCAGGGAAAATCTTAAGTCTCCAACTATTAAATTATTGGCTGTGGGCGCGTCTACAGGCGGGCCGCAAGCGCTGCACTCGATTATTTCGCAGTTTCCGGCTAATTTTCCGGTGCCGGTAATTTGCATCCAGCACATCTGTGAAGGATTTTTGCAGGGATTGGTTGACTGGTTGGGTTGTGAATCTAAACTGCCGGTGAGAATAGCTGCTGTGGGGGAATTGCCGCAACCTGGTATTATTTATTTTCCTCCGGAAAAACGTCATTTAGAGTTGGATTCTCAAGGGCGATTCATTTATTCGGAAGCTGCTGCTGAAGCGGGACATTGCCCGTCTGTAACGGTAACATTTAAGTCGGTTGCTAATTTTTATGGTCGGGCGGCGGCGTCCGTTTTACTCACTGGAATGGGCCGAGATGGTGCTGAGGGTATGTTGGCGATCGCCCGACTCGGCGGCTTGACAATTGCTCAAGATGAGGCTAGTTGCGTTGTTTTCGGAATGCCGAAAGAGGCGATCGCCCTTGGTGCGGCCCAATATGTTTTACCTGTAAGTGCGATCGCCCCTCTGCTGTTGGCGAAATTAAAAGTTTAGGACAAGCGGGAGAATGTGGCGGTTTGTAATTGAATCAGGTATGGGGGAATTAGGACTTGGGAATATGGTTTGACTCGCTACTTATAGTGCTCTCGGTGCGCAGTGCAAACCTGCAATATAGAGGAATACGGTTCACTTAATCCCGGAGCTCCCCCCTTAAAAAGGGAGGGACAAGATTATTCTCTTTCGTCCCCCTTGCTTTCGGGGGATGCGAGGGGGATCTCCGGGGAATAAACAGTTTTAACCGCAGCGTATTGACATATAGATGACTATTTCTTTGATGTAGGGCTGGTAAGTTTTATGATTTGAGATCGATAAACTTACCAATTACTTCGCGCAATTTTTCAGCATCAAACGGCTTAGTTAAATACTCCGTTGCTCCCGCCAAACGCCCTTGTACCTTATCAAATGCTCCATCTCGTGCTGTCAGCATCACGATCGGCAAGTTCTGAAACTGAGGCAAGCTGCGAA
>JAYUGZ010000813.1:0-1158 GCA_043767465.1 Cyanobacteriota bacterium | reverse complement strand
TAGGTAAATATGTAGGAGATTGGTTAGAATATTGCCTCAAAGCTGAAGCTGAATACGATCGCAATCCATCACCTTTTGTCTTAAAAATGCGTCAGCTTAAAGAGCAAAATAAGAAATCTCAACAATTAGATAGAGTTTATTAATGACTGTTAAAATATTAGTATTCGATTCATTTAATGATATTATAGTATGAGTTCAAACTTATAATTGATCGCCTTTTGTTACCATGCAACCAGATAACAGTGATAGCAGTGAATCTACTAGCCAGCAGCCACGCAAAAGATGCGAATATAGTGGAGAATTCTTGTCTGCCGATCCTAATAGTGACTATAAAATTTGCGCTTATAAATGCAAGGGTTACGCAGCTTTAGCAACATTCCCTTGGCCCAAAGATCGCCCCTGTCCTCAATCTTTTAACGAAAACTTTCCAGGGCCGTAAAAGTTAACCTAAAAAACGGAGAACCAAAATGTCTGAATTAGAAAAAGGTCTAGCCGCTTTTAATACCCAAGATTATACCCAAGCCTTTACCTTGTTAAAACCACTAGCAGAACAAGGAAATGCCGAATCCCAGTGCATCATTGCTAGTATGTACCATTTAGGATTAGGTCGGGAAAAGATGATATTAGAAGCAATTAAATGGTACATCAAATCCGCAGATCAAGGTTACGCTGTTGCCTCAAACAACTTAGCAGGAATTTATCTGTGCGGTGCTGATGGTGTATCAGCCGATCGCACCTCAGCAGAGAAATGGTTTCAAACAGCCAGAGAACAAGGATTTTCACATACACCTATCTCCAGTGGATATTTAAACCAAGTGGCATCCTTCTAGCACGAAGAGGGCGGGTTTACGAGATTATTAGTTTTAGTCAATTATTGTTTGTAAAACCCGCCCCTACCACATTGTGAATCAACCGGATATGATCTAAAATAAACTCAAAACAAAAACCCGGTTTCTTCAAGAAACCGGGTTTAATCATCCGCGTTAATCCGCCTTAATCTGCGATCGCAAAATCCTACAACTGCTTCACCTCAGCAACCAACTTCGCAACCACATCCTTCGCGCTACCAAACAACATCATCGTCTTATCCTTATAAAACAACTCATTGTCAACACCCGAAAAACCAGCACTCATCCCGCGCTTAATTACGATCGTATG
>JAYUGZ010000812.1:0-7838 GCA_043767465.1 Cyanobacteriota bacterium | reverse complement strand
ACCGCCAACCCGGAAGCACAAAAAATCATCAAAAAAGTCTTGCAACTGCAAAAGCCCGAAGCATTTTTGCTAAGTCCCTACCGTTCTAACTTACACCTGCAAGTGCAAACAGTCTGGACACCGAGAGGACGCAAACAGCAGTTGTTAAATTTTATTAAATCTCGACCAAAAGAAGCAGGTTTAGTGTATGTTCGGACTAGAAAAGACTCTGAAAATTTGGCAAATTTGCTGGAAGAACAAGGTTATGAAACAACCGCATATCACGCAGGCTTAAGTGCAGAAGAACGGCGACAAATCGAAACAGCTTGGCTGAATAATCAGCTTAAGTTTGTGGTTTGTAGCTCAGCATTTGGTATGGGAATCAATAAGTCAGATGTCCGATGGGTTGTTCACTATCAAGCACCTTTGCTATTATCAGAATACATTCAAGAAATTGGTAGAGGCGGACGCGACGGCAAATCGGCGATCGCCCTGACGTTAATTAGCGAACCGACAGGCTTGCTGTATCCCGAAGACAAACAGAGAAAAGAGTTTTTTCAGGATAAATTACGATCGCAATTTCGAGAAGCCCAGCAGTTGGCGAAACAACTCCCAGCTAAGGGCGATGTAGATGCTGTGGGGCGGGAATTTCCCGAAAGTGCGATCGCCCTTTCCATCTTGCACAGCAGCGGACAGTTAAGATGGGAAGATCCTTTCAATTATGCGATCGACAAATCTGCACAGCAAAAAGCCGAAAAACCAAATTTTACCGTCGCTGAGGAAATGGTAAAATATCTTAAACATCGACAATGTAGGTGGCAATTTTTACTGCAAGCTTTTGGTTTTGCAAATGAGGCTAAGTCAATGCGTTGTGGACACTGCGATAATTGTCGGTGATTCTAGATAACTCGGCGGTTGAAACCGCTACTACACAAACAAAGTCCGCCTCCGCGGACTAAGAAATACGAAAAAAAGTAAATGATAGAAATAGACACGGAACAAATGTACACAGTTGAAAATACAGGGGAATTAAATCAAAATAATGTCACTCAGCGATTAGATATTTGGCTGTCAAACCAGATACCAGACTTATCCCGATCGCGAATCCAAACTCTCATATCACAAGGTAACGTCAAAGTCAATGACGAAACTTGCACATCGAAAAAAATATCAGTAAAAACGGGCGATCGCATCCACCTCACTTTACCCGAAATCCAGCCCACTTCCTTACAACCCGAATCAATTCCCCTTGATATTCTCTACGAAGACGACAGCCTAATTATCATCAACAAACCCGCCGGATTAGTCGTCCATCCCGCCGCCGGACATTCAGACGGCACATTAGTTAACGCCCTGTTAGCCCACTGTCCGTTAGCAGCAATCGGCGGAGTTCAAAGGCCGGGAATCGTCCACAGATTGGACAAAGATACAACAGGCGCGATCGCGATCGCCAAAACCGACATTGCCCACCAAAACCTGCAAGCCCAACTCAAAACCAAAACCGCCCGCCGCGAATATTTAGGCATAGTTTACGGCGTTCCCAGTATAGAAACAGGTACAATAGATTTACCAATTGGCCGACATCCCACAGACCGTAAAAAAATGGCAGTAGTACCAGAAGAAAAAGGCGGCCGCCCCTCCGTTACTCACTGGACAATCAAAGAAAGAATCGGCAACTATTGCTTAATGCACTATCAATTAGAAACCGGCCGAACCCATCAAATTCGCGTCCACACAGCCGAAATTAAACATCCGATAGTCGGCGATCCGATGTACAGTTCCAACCGATCGATCGGCGTCAATTTAACCGGACAAGCCCTCCACGCATGGAAGCTGACTTTGCAGCATCCGTTAACTGGAGAGTTGATTGAGGCGATCGCGCCTTTACCCGATCAATTCAACACTTTGTTGAAAATATTGCGGTTGCGGGCTAATATTTGATAATTGATAACTGGGTATGGGGAATTAATAATTGGGAATTGATGACTACTAATTACTATAGCAATCCTAAATCATTTGTGAATTTCTTACTCCCTCCCCTTGCTAAGGGGAGGGTTGGGGTGGGGTAAAAAATTTACGACTCATTTAGGATTGCTATAGCGGTTCTCACAAAGATGAGGTACGTTGTTGGGCTTCAGCCCTCATGGTTTAAGTGGTTATATAAGCTGTCAGTCATACCTCATCTTTTTGAGAAAGGCTATATATTCACATCAGCTTGAAGTTTATTTCCTTCCGCTAACAATGGCAACTCTATATTTCCACACACCAAGTCTGCACAATTCCACTGCCGCAAATATTCACAAACTTCAGAAATAATCGCATTTGCCACATCTAAATTTCCAGCCTGACGTGCATGATAGTGCGCTCTGATTAACGGCTGAATATCCTCGATATTTTGCCATTCTGATTTTGGTTTGAGGGGAATATTGATATAATAATTATAGGCTTGGCTGTGGGCGGTACGGAGATTTTCTGGATTTTGACTTAGCAGATGTTCGCCCTTTTCTCGGACTAGCGGATGCAACTGATAGGATTTGAGATGGCGATCGTAATATAGCAATTGTCGGCGCTTCAGTGCAAGGATAATATTTTCTTTAAGTTCATATTTGCTAACTTCTGGCATTTGAGCGCTAATTCCGGCAAAAGATAGGGGATATTCTGAGGTTTGATAGACAGAAATTCGGCTGAGACAAGTTTGCTCGCCGTTGCTGAGACGCGCTATCATTTCATCGATCGCACTTTCAATATCTCGAATCAGCAACCAGTCTCTCTGGTGTAAAAAATTCCCGACATTTCCTTGAAACTCGGTATCGTCTCGAATCAAGGCTGCGACGAGTTGTAAGGCTTTGGGATGTCCAGAATAGCGATCGCCCATTTCCGCTAATTCCTCTGGATTTGCAGTCATATTAAACGATTGCAATAGGGAAATTGCGCTATCTTGAGCCAATCCATTGAGCTGGATTTCGCGGGTGACAGTTGGCGGCAATTCGGCTAAGCTTTCGCGACTGGTGAAGATGATTTTGCTTTGATGTTCTGTTTCTAATAGTTGTTTGAATAACCAAGCATATTCTGCACAATCTTCTGCGAAATAACCAGCGGCTTTGGCATCTCCTGCTTTCAAAAGTGTGTCGGCGCGATCGAAAACGAGCAAGCAAGGTTTTTCTCTGAGGATTTTGAGCAGATTTTCGGTTTTTTTGCCACAGTCATTTTGAGGATTGACGGCTGCGGTGATGTCGCCGTTGGAGAGGGTGAATAGCAGGGAGTCAATTGTGCGATCGCACGGGGGTGCTTTGCCTGTTGCGGATTGCAAGGATTGCCAAGCGGCGCAGGTGAAGGGGGTTTTTTCGGTGTGGAGTTGGCGAATTAGTTGGCTGATGAGGGTGGTTTTTCCGATTCCCGGTAATCCGACAATTGAGATGGCGATGGGAACCTCGCAGGGCGGGCACGGGGGCACCGCCCCTACAGGTTGGGGTTTAACAATTAGGGTTTTTAAGGTGTCGATTTCTTTGGTGCGCTGTACCCAATTTCTGACGGGGGGTAAGTTTTCTGGGAGGGGGAAAGTGCGATCGGTTTGGTTGTCTAGGGGGATATCTGCGATCGCGGCGGCTAAAAGTGGCTCTGTTTTCTTGATTTTGTAGCCTTCAGCAATGTATTCCCAGTTTTCTATTTCTACTGCTTTGCAAATATTGATAAAGTTCTCTCGTCTAATTCCTATTTTCGCCCAAAACCGCTTTAAGGTAGCTGTTGAAACTAAAGCGGCAACACACCAAGTATCCTCAGTTTTATTCCATCCGAGATTGCGTCTTACCATGTCAATGATTTTTAGCCCTTCTTCAGATGCTCTGAGCAAACCTGCCATTGGTACTCCTCTACGGAAACTCTGCGTTAGTAAAGAATGTTACACGATCGGGTGAGCCAAAAAGTGAGCCAAATGAGCCAAATGAGCTAAATGAGCCTTTTTTGCTGAGCCAAATGGTGAGCCGTTTAGCCTATGCAGACTCAGGATTGTGGAGTATTGTGAAGTGATGTGTCTGGTTGTCAGCTACGTTTGACGGTGCATCTGGCGGGCGATCGGGCATACAGCTTATCTGCTGTTGGGAGCAATGTAAAGTTTTGTTACAAGAATAGGCCTATTTGCATAAAAAGCAGAGGAAGGCCCTGATAAACATTTAGGAAGGCTTGCTAGGCGGGCTTTGCTGGTTTTGACGCAACTATATTTTTGAGGAGATGGGATTATGACGAATATTGGCTTAGGGCAAACGATTGATGGAAGTTTGAGCAGCACTGATCTTGAAAATCCTAAAAGATTGGGTAGATTCTCCGATGACTATACCTTGACTGGGGTTTCCAATTGGCAGCAAGTTCAAGTTAACCTCGACTCGACTGCTTTTGACACTTACCTACAACTGATAAATGCTTCTACAGGTGAAGAGATTGCCTTTGACGACGACTCAGGTGAGGTGCTGAATTCCCAGCTAAGTTTCACAAAGATTCCAGGCGTTAATTATATTCTTCGGGCTACCAGTAATCGTTCTGGTTTAACAGGAAATTATAACTTCAAAACAAGCTCCTTGGGGACTGCATCATCTTTAGTTGTTACGAGAAATGGACAAGCAGGAACAGTCGATCCATTAGGAAGATTTGCATCGATAGGAAGTTTTGTTAACACGGGAAGTAGCTCAACATTCGGTGATATCGTTTTCTCTAATGACAACAAGGTTTTGGGTCTTAAGAATGATTCATTGCGTGACCAATTGTACAAAATCAATCCTGAAACAGGTTCATCATCAGTGATTGGCAACTTTCCTTCAGGGGTAGATATGGGGGCTTTGGAATTTTCTCCTAGTAATATACTTTATGGAGCTAGTCGCTCTAAGGAGACTTCTAATAGCTTTACTAGCTCTCAGTTATACACTATTAATTCCCAAACCGGCGCTGCATCATCAATAGCCAATTTTCCTTGGGACGCAATTTCAGGTGGCGACATCGCATTTGATCCTGCCAAGAACAGATTTTTGTTTGCCGTTCAAGAAAGTAGTGATTCTAGCTTTAGCTTATTTTCAGTTTCTTTAACTGGTCAATCCACTAAAATTGGTGACCTTGGCTTTAACGATGTATTTGGTTTGTCTTTTGAGGGAAGCACTCTTATTGGTTTTACAGGAGATAATAAGCGGATTATTATCAATCCAGTAACAGGAAAAGGGACTTTCGATAGAAATATCACAGGCTTTAATGATGGCGAGGAGATTGCTGGTGCAGGGTCTATCCCATCTGCAACTCTAACTCCAACACCGACTGTTGTAACTCCAAAACCAACAACTGTAACAGGTCAAGTCGAGGCTAATTTTGTTGACTCGATAACCGATCGAAAACTAAAAGATGGTATCGCTTTCTCGAAGAGGGACGTAGCCGGGGCTGCTATTTTAGTTTCAGCCATTATAGATCCTTTTCTAGACGCAAATACATTATATAGTACAACCAAAGCCCTAGATACACTAAGTGAAGGATCTGATAAATTACCCTACGGATACTTCCCCGATAATTTGGGAATGAAGTCTCGAAAAGTCAATCTTAAATTAGTTCCAGAAAGCTCAACTCAGGCAAAGCAAACATGGATCGTTATTCATGGTTTGAATGTTAGTGCTGACGACAATCCTAACTATGCAGGCGATTTTTCTGATTTAGGAAAAGCAGTTGCTCAGACCAATCCAGGCGATCGAGTTCTACTTCTCGACTGGAAGGAAGCAGCGGCTGGCGGTAAGCTGAATAAGACCGAATCCGATATTGATGCTCTACTAAGGCTTAGCAATTACACGGCTGCTAAGTGGATTAGACCCGTTGCTGAGTGGGTAGTAAAGAATCTGAAAGAAGAATTTGGAGTTGATGCTGAGTATGCCAGTAAAAATCTTAATTTAATTGGTCATAGCCTCGGTTCATTACTGAGTAATGAAATAGCTCGTATATGGCAAGAAGAGCAAACAGCAACAAAAAAAGGTATAGATCCAAATGGTAAAGGAATAGGCGTAAATACAATATTTGCCCTCGATCCACCATCTCAGACTAACATCAGCACCTTATCGCAGGGAAAGCCCGGATTTGGATATGACGTAGATGGTAGAACACCAGAAGCAGATTTTATATCTCCTAATTCAGGATCTCAACAAATCTACCTACCTAACTTCAAAGAAGTATCTAATTTTTCCAGAGCTTTTGTTGGCAAAAACAGTTTGTCTGGAAATCAAATCTTTGCAGGACAGGCAGACGAATCATTTCAAATGAGTTTTAGCGATGGCAATCGTATAGATAAAGGGGAAGAGCATCAGTGGGTTATCGAAGCATTCAAAAATCTGATTATCCAAAAAAACGAGTTGGGAGATATTGGGAAGTTAGTCAACCAAAACCCTATTTTGACCGATATCAAAGGCAAAGAAAAAGCTTATGATGATCGCCATGCAGGAATTTTGGCATTTAATACTCCCCAATTTAACTTTCCCCAAACAGAACCCAAAAATGATGAAGAATTACCAAAACCATTGTTTTTAACGGTGAAAAATAAGGATGGTGGCAATGATGATGACATCGTTTACGGCGGTTTAGGCAAAGACAGCATTTTTGGCTATTCAGGCAAAGACAGCCTTTTTGGCGGTCTAGGCGACGATACTATCTATGGAGGAAAAGACAATGATACTCTTTTTGGGGATCAAGGTGATGACTTTCTTTCAGGTGATTATGGCAATGATTACCTCAATGGCGGTTTGGACAATGACACCCTGATTGGTGTCAATCAAAATGATGATTTGCAGCGGGGTTTCGGACAAATTGATACTTTAATAGGTGGTGGTGGAGCAGATTTATTCATCCTTGGAACTACCAAGACGGACACTTTGTATGATGATAGAATTGATGATTCAACAAACGGGATTCGTGACTACGCTCTAATTGTTGATTTTGGGAATATTGGCGGTCAGGATACCATACAGCTTCGTGGTACAAAAAGCCAATATATCCTTGGCAATTCTCCCAATGGTCTACCAGCAGGTAGGGGCATATATCTTGATACTAATCGGAATCAACAGTTTGATCCAAAAGACGAACTAATTGCCATAGTGCAACAAGGAGGAGTAGGGCCAACGCTTGGAACGCCTGTAAGTCTAAATTTGGATGCGAGTTACTTCAAGTACGTTTAGGCCAAATCTAAAGGGCGATCCTTTTTCTAAAAAGCGCGATCGCCCTCTAAAACAATCCCCAATACCCAGACTCCCCCACAAACCACCTTCCTTAAATCCCAACCCTCTCATAGACCTTCAATCATGATTAAACTAAAATTCAAGATATTAGGAATACTAGCCCTAATCAGTGCAATTGGCATAGAATGTACCAGCCTAGTAAAACCAGCCACCGCACAAACCGCAGCATCTCTAGCCTATCATCTCAAACAAGCAGGTGCTAAGATATACGGTGCTTCTTGGTGTCCTTACACTCGAAAGCAGGCGCAATTGTTCGGAGATTCCTTCAGCCAAGTTCAATACATAGAATGTTTCCCCAATGGTAGAGATGGTCAATTTAATTCGCAGTGCCAGAGAGCTGGGGTTTCTAGCTATCCTACATGGGTAATTGGTGGTAGTACCCATAACGGCATGATGTCTATTGAACAACTAGCCGAAATATCTAACTATGGTACACCTTCAAACACCAACGACAAAGTAAAAATATGTGACTATAAAGCCGACCTGATTTTCTATGAAAGAAATCCTCAAATGTTGGGTCGGAAAATTTCTAGTAGTCAATCTAGTTTAGCCAATGAATGGTCAGGAATTAGAAGGAATATTCGGGGATGTCAGTAACGCATTAAAGCCCTA
>JAYUGZ010000811.1:0-7853 GCA_043767465.1 Cyanobacteriota bacterium | reverse complement strand
TCAAAGGTGGTACAAGCCCCCGGATTTATCCGTGGAATCAATCCAAAATCTCAAATCTAAAATCCTCAAGCCCCCGCATTTATCCGTGGGGTTAATCTAAAATCTCAAATCGATTGACGTAAAGTCAAGATCACTTTTGAACCGCAGATGGACGCGGATGGGGAAAGGTCGATCGTCCGAAAACTGTGATAGACTCGGAAAAATATCTAGGGTAAAATGATGGCATCAAAAACAGCCGTTACTTTAGAAGAAGTTCTCAACTTAGTAAAGCAGCTAAAGCTGGTGGACAAAGTGCGTTTGATTGAGCGAGTTGCTCCCCAAATTGAGCGGGAATTGGCACAAATCCCTTTACACCGCAACTCATTACGGGGTTTGTGGCGGGGAGTTGATATTAGTGAGTCAGACATTGCTGAAGTTCGCCGTCAAATGTGGGGAGACTTCCCGATGAAGGATATTTAAGGTCTGAGGCTGTAACTGATACCAATGCTTTAATTTGGTATCTTGAAGATTGTACTATTTTAAGTTAAAGTTAATGGTAATAACATATTGCATGGGTGTAAATATGGCTGATTTACTATCACCAACAACTGAAACTCTAAATCAATTAAAACAGCAGGCGTTAGACATTGTTAATGAAGCTTTAGCTTTAGAATTAACCATTTTTGAACTATTTGGATAGACAGAGGCAACGATGGCGGCACTAGATGAAATGAAAAGTGCAGCCGAAGACTCTGAATCTTCCTACTCTCAACTGTCTACTATCCAGCTTCAAATTGCCAAGGCTCAACCTGTCATTTCGGCTGATATGCTACAATTACTAGAACGAGCTATAGCACGAACCCAAGCGAGGATTCCGGCGCTGGAGCGTAGTATTGAAGAAGTTAAAATGGAATATATAGCCTTTCGAGCGAAACATGAGGTATGACTGGGCTATGGGCTATGGGCTATGGGCTATGGGCATAGGGCTTACGGGCTATCCTCACCACGCTTGAGAACCGCTATAACTTGCGATGAATAAACAACCGCGCATCCCCGATCCAGAAACATCTAAACGCTTGCTTGCTAACCTCCACCGAACTCGCATGGAAGTTCAAGAAGTCAATTTAGAATTAGGAGAAATTAATGCGATGCTGGCAGAGCAGCTTCGTCTGCAAAAATTGCAGCGAGTCAGGCAATCGCTCACTCGATCGACAGCAGAGTTGTAAATGAATTTGATTTGTGAAGTGTACAACCGTGAAAAGATGGTTATAACTGTTGAGTTTGTGTGAGAAATTATAAGGTCGAGCGCTCTTTTTGACGTAAGGGCGATTCACGAAGAGGGATAGCTTCGCCGATCGCCCTTTTGAGCCGCAGATACACGCTGATGGACGCGGATGGGGGAAAGGGCGATCGCTATAATTCCAGATAGCGTTGCAAAATCTCTTGAGCTTGGGAAAATAGCTCCGATTCCAATTGGCCGACTTGTTGTACTAATCTCGTTTTGTCGAAAGTCATGGGATCGACACATACTAGCAAACTATCTGCATTTAAGCCATTTTGTGGGGATGCAGGTACTAATATCACAGCAGCAGAAATCCGAGGATCGTGAGGACGAGCTGAGGTAAATGGCAAAACTGTCACTTTGCTGCGCCGCTCGTTAAACAGCGTACCAGAAATTACTAACGCAGGTCGCGTTTTGCGTATTTCTGTTCCGACTGACGGATCGAATCTAGCTATCCAGATGCTTCCCAGTCGGTAATCGCTTGAGTTTGCCATTCCTCATTCCATCCTAAATCTAGTTCGTCAATTAGCTTACAAGCTTCTGCTAAAGCTTGGTTTTCTTGCTGTTTTCGCCATTGTTGCAAAAGAGATTCTATCAAAGAATTGGGGTTTTGTACTTTTTGATTGATGTATATGAGTAAGTCATCTGGTAGGCAGATAGAGATGTCGCTCATTGGCTTATAGGCATTATTATTTGTGTCTATTTTAGCAATGATTGGCTGAAGCGACAATTTTTTATTAGCTGTATGGGAAAAGAGACTGGCGATCGCACTTTTGAACCGCAGAGACACGCTGATGGACGCGGATGGGGGAAAGGCCGAGATCACTTTTGAACCGCAGAGACACGCTGATGGACGCGGATGGGGGAAAGGGATCTCGCTCTTTTTGACGCACCGGGCGATCGCACTTTTGAACCGCTGATGCACGCGGATGGAGGCGGATGGGGGAAAGGGATCTCGCTCTTTTTGACGCACCGGGATCTCGCACTTTTGAACCACAGATGCACCTGGATGGACGCGGATGGGGGGAAGGGCGCACTCAGGTAGCAGTAGGACAATAAAACCTACATTTAGGTTGTTTCATCGTTGATTTTCGTCAAATTTCCAAAATATACTAACTGATAATCTGTTTGAGTTCTTGAGGAGCTTCTTTGGCGATGGCTGCTCCTAAATCGAGACGAACAACCCACCACCAAACGAGTGTTTCTAAATGATTTGGTGGTTCGTCATTGGGGCACCATTCAATATTATTTTCGTTGATACCAATAATATTGGCACAAAGATTGTTGGCAATGGCAACGCGATCGTCTAGTTTTTCAAATTGTACAATGTCTTGCCAGGGCATTTGATGTGGAATAGAATTGAGTATTGATTTGATGTCTAGAGTCAGCATTAAACTGTACCTCCGAAAGCTCTAATAACTGTAATGCCAAAGTCTTGTTGTTCTTCAAAAGATTTATTAGTGCCGATCCATGCTCTAACTTTTACGGATAGCTTATGAACGCGGATATATCGCGACTCAAGGGTGAGGAGTAATTGCAATAACTGTAATTGCTCCTTGATTCGGCCCGTAATACCAGAAAACTCGAAATGCTGCTGGGGTTTTGTTTTCGACATAGGCCTCAAATACTTCCTCTTCATTAGGGCCAGATAATGTGTCATGTTTATGAGTTTTCAAGCTGGGATGGCGTAAATTAGTTGCCATTAATCCAATTGTTTTCAGCACTTTATTGTATTTTTTCGTATCTAATTCCTGGAGATTAGCTAAGCTATCTCTAGCTGATGAAGAGAATTCTATCCTAAAATTAATTCCTCTTCAATCTCCAAATCCGCATATTCAGAAAAATCACCTAAATCGTGTACTTCACCTTTAGCTGCTTGTTGGAGACCTCTTTGGACTGAGGCTAATGCTTCGGAGTTTTGCCACAACCACTGTTCGCGATCGGGTCTATTGGCGATCGGGTCTAATAAAATTTGTCCGGCTTCGTTGACGAACACGCGATACTCTGTTGATTTGGTTTCGATGTTTAAACTGAGTTGTCCTTGTCGGTCTGTGCTGATTGAGTTTTTAATAATCCAAAACTGATCTTTAGCTATCATAAATTTGTGTGAGATTGCATAAGAGGGAGTTTTAGTTATTATAACAAATTAGATTTTGTTTGTCTATTCTAATGAAGTTGAGACCGATTCCCTACGGGATAGCTTCGCTCGCGCGTACTTTTGAACTACAGATAAACGCTGATGGACGCGGATGGGGGAAAGGGCGATTTATCTGTATAAAAGTTGATCGTTCGATCGCACTATTTTGAACTAGAGAGCGTGAAGCGAAGCTACCCCGTTCCCCGTAGGGGTTCCCGAAGGGTAGGGAATCGCCTGCGTTCAGCTAGTCGCTCGTCGTTGTTAAGCTGAAGCAAATTGACAGTTGTGCGGCCTTCTGGAGTTAACCCAATAATCCTGCCATTATCCAAGGTAAAGTGTTCCGGCCAGTTATGCGTCCGGGGGATGAACAGGAAACTAAAAGCGCCAGTCTGGGGATCGAAAGAACCGAGATCAGTCCCTTTATATCGGTTGCACCGCCAGCAAGCGAAAGCAAGATTGTCCGCATCAGTTGTACCTCCATGCTTGACAGCAATAATATGGTCAACTTCATGAGGGAAGAAACTCAAAGAACTTCCCAGCAGACAATACTCGCAACGGTAAGAAGCGCGTTCTTCAATGTATCGGCGAAGGGTGGCAGAAATATAAGTCACAAATCAAGATTGGCGGGTGAGATAAGGCAGGTTGCCCATTTTTAGCATAATTACTAGATGTTCAATCCGCTCGTATTCATCTAATTCTGCTTGTTCTGCGGAAGTGAGTTCACCAGCTTTGCTGCGTGCTACCAATACCCGCAGGCGTTCTTGCATCTCAGGAGTGGGACGGAAGGCTGCGATTTCTTCGGCTGTGGGCGCGCTGGCAAGAAAGTGTAAAATATAGCGGTAGGTGCGGGAGGGTAACACTAGCCCCTCGACACACAGGCGCAAGATTTCTGGCAGTTGTTCGCCCAATAGTGCGAGTTGCTCTGAGAGCTCGTCGGGAACTTCAATGGTGATGGTTGTCACTGGTAAAACCCTCAAAGTACAGGAGCTATTATAGGACTTAAGCCTGGGGCCGGTGAAACTGTTTTTTTTGCGAAAATACTTGGTTGCAGTCCGCAGATTTGGTAAAAACCCAGTTTCTTTTGTCGGAGTGCGTAAGTCCTGTATTACTTATTCTAGGGCTTTGGTGGGTTATTGACATCCGTGAATATTCCTTCTAATTCCCCGCCCATTCACGGGCTAGATCGGATGGAATGTTGGAAATTTTTCGACCCGACATTATCCTCCAGAATGTTCGCACTTTTGAACCGCAGATACACGCGGATGGGGGGAAGGGCGATCGCACATAAGCCAATTTAAGGTATCTGGAAAACAGATTTATGGCGGAAAGTAGCGATAAATATCTTTCCGGTGGAGAACCCTCACAAAAGTAATTGTCTCACCATCAAAATAAAAACCTATTCGATAGTCGCCAACCCGAAGCCGATAGGCATTGTCATCGCCTTTTAATTTTTTTAAGTTAATAATTGTCTGTAAATCAGTAATATTGGGAATTTCCTCAAAAACGATCGCTTTGACTTCCTCAAAGACAGGCGCACTTTTAAGACCTTTGAAATCCTTCAAAAAACTTGGTAAATATTCTACTTTCATTCTTTATCAAGTTCGGCAAGTGCTTCTTCTAAACTTAACGGCTTTTCATTTTTCACTTGGCGCATAGCTTGGAGAAGTCCTCTATCTTCGATCGCCTCTAGGAGATACTGATAGTCGGTATAGTTGAGAATGACTTGACTGATGTTGCCTTCGGTGTCGAATATTAATTCTTTGGCAAGTGGATAGTCTTCTATTTTCATAGATTTTGATAGGTTGGGAGGGAATGATGTTTCTATTTTAACAGCGCGCTCCTAAATCGGGATGGACAATTCACCACTCGCGCCAGAGTTTTTCAATGATTTGGAGGCTCCTGATTAAACTGTACCTCCGAAAGCTCTGATAATTCTATGGTAAGGACGATCGCTCTTTTTGACGCACCGGGCGAGATCACTTTTGAGCCCCAGAGACACGCTGATGGATGCGGATGGGGGAAAGGGCGATCGCACTTTTTAGCTTAACCCAGCCTTAAGTACCAAGTATCGCCAAAGACTTCCGCACAGTATGACCAAGACCAGAAGTTATCGTTTCCACTTCCATTTTCATTTTGACCCTGTTGAGTATTTACAGATCCACGACTTGTTGTATTTTGAGATCCCGTGTAATTAAATCGTTTGTAATCATTGAGACTGCTATTTTGTGCTTGTCCGTAAGGATCGTCTACAACAATTCCACCACGATTCCAATCGATATCAATAACTTTGACAATATGTCCGGGCTCAGTGGTGTAAACACCCGCCATTATTGCCTTACCTTGCTGGAGTGCCGATTCCCAGTTATTCCTTACAAAATTTTGGAAAAAAGTAGTATTAGTTGACGAAAACCCTTGCATAGATTGCGTTCCAGAGGAAGCAACGCCAAGATTTTGTGCAAGTCTAAAAAGATTATCCCATATGTAGCGGGCATTGATACCTGGAGAGCTAGGATATCTCGATGGATTGGATCGTAATATATCTTCTAGCGCATCTTCAAATTGCTTACTTGGATTTGGATTTTTTACACCAAGAGCCGTTAAGCAGCTTGCGAGGCTAGTGACGTTGCACATTACGTCACCGATTCTTTGACCACCTTCGGTAGAAGCATTATCGCGTTGGTTAAAATATGGAACTTTGTATTGCAAAGTACGATACAAACCAGCACGATCAGATTGGGGTCGTTGAGCAGGGCGAACGCATCTGTTGGCGATGAATTAAGTGTAAATGTTCCTCTTCCAGTATGCAACCAATTAACAGAACCCCGCTCAAAATTTTGTCGCCATCCATCAGAAACTTGAACTTCATTACCGGTTGGTAAACCTAGCTGACTTTTTTCACCTCCCAAATTATTCAAGTAATAATTTCCCAGGCTTCCCCGCACTGTATAGCTACCGGCACCTGAGTGGAAAATTGCCCCGCCTTCAAAGTTTTGTCGCCATCCATTAGGAACTTGAAATTCATTACTGGTAGGTAAACCTAGCAAACTTTTTTCTGCTCCTAAACTCAAGTAATAATTACCTACACTTCCCCGTATTGTATAGCTACCCGCACCTGAGTGGAAGATTGCCCCATTTTGAAAATTTTGTCGCCATCCATTAGGAACTTGAAATTCATTACTGGTAGCTGCTCCTAATGCAGTACGCATAGAGGCATTATCGCTGCGATAATAGTAAGAACCAATACTCCCTTTGATGGCAAAACTGTTCATTTCTGCAAGATATTGTTTGCCATCAATGTTAATTGTGGTACTATCATCCTCAGCTTTCAAATTTGCCCAATCCGTGGCATCAAGAGTTTTCCCTGAACAACATCGGCAAAAATTTCACCCTCATCTCCCGGTGTATCAACAGCATTCACCAGGACATCAATTGAGTGTCCAATTTCTTCGAGAATAACGTCTTCTACGGCTGCGGTGTTGGCGGTCTCTCCGGTTAAGATATCCTTTGACAAATAAATCTTATTCGTTGCTGCTGCAAATGCACCATTCGCTCCGGCAATATCCCCACGCTCCACTAATTCTATAGGTGGAATGGTACTAAAATCGCCAATCAGCCAGTTGTCCACAATTGTTTGTGCGGCTTGAACATTGTAATCAGAGCCGAAAGCCAACTTAAGTTTTTCGTTTAAGTTGGCTTTCGGCCGCAAAACGTTGAAGGCTTTGATAAACCGTTGGCATTACCTGAGCAGTCAGGATGTTAGTAGGGTTGGAGCCAGTTACTGTGATCGCGGAATTGGCAGAAATCGTTGAACTTTCGTTAGCGTTAGTGTTGTTCAAGTCAAACATGGTAAACTTAATATCCTCAAAAATATAGTTGCGCGAAAACCAGCAAAGCCCGCCTTGCAAGCCTTCCTATGTATCTATCAGGGCGTTCATCTGCTTTTTATGCAAATTGCCCGATTTTTGTAACAAAACTTTACATTGCTCAAATAGCCGTGAAGCGGAGCTATCCCCTAGGGAATCGCCCGATCGCCTGATCGCCCTCGATCGCACCCTAAAACTTATATCTGTAGCCCCCAAAAAGGACTCATCATTTGAAGTTACTTCGGATTCCTGAATCTGTCTACGTTTAATGGCTCACTTTTTAGCTCAGCATAAACGGCTCATTTGTCTCATTTAGCTCATTTAGCTCATCTTTCGGCTCTCCGATGTAATCTATAATTCCATTGGGGCAGAATTATGGTAAAGGGGTAAAAATGGCAGGTTTGCTCAGAGCATCCGAAGAAGGATTGAAAATCATTGATATGGTGCGGCGCAACCTCGAATGGAACAAAACTGAGGATTCTTGGTGTCTTGCCGCTTTAGTTTCAACAGCCACCTTAAAGCGGTTTTGGGCGAGAAAAGGAATTAGACGAGAAAACTTTATCAATATTTGCAACGCGGTAGAAATAGACAA
>JAYUGZ010000810.1:0-1164 GCA_043767465.1 Cyanobacteriota bacterium | reverse complement strand
TGTGAATTCCAGTTTTACCTTGAGTTTGGGTGACGGTAAGTTTGGCGAGTTTACTATCGCCATCCCAACTATAAGCAACTTTATAATCTGGATGTCCGCCGCGATAAACATATTGATCGAAGAGGAAGGCTAAATTCTTGCCTGTAGATTTGTCGATCGCTCGTAATAGATCGATGGTTTCGACAGTTTTGTGAGCATTATCCCGAACGAAAGTATGGACGAATCGATCGAACAATTCATCTCCCAATTCTGTCCGAATCATGTGATAGACACAAGCACCCTTCTCATACAAGTGTCGATCGTATAGTTCGATCGCTTCCCGATAGATATTCGTGACGATCGGCCGACGATAACGACCGCTATCTTCGGCAAAATAACTCTCAGCTTCACCGAGTAAATAATAGGCTGCTTCATCCTTATCATACTCATGTTCTGCCCATAGCACCTCACAATAGGAAGCCATCCCTTCCTTGATCCAAGCGTGCGACCAATGTTTGATCACAACCAGATCGCCAAACCATTGGTGCGCCAATTCATGGGCGACCAAAAACTCAGTATTGAAATTATCTAAAGATGCCCGTTCGTCGAGTAAACAGCGATCCATTAATAGGGTAGCAGAAGTATTCTCCATCCCGCCAAAGATAAAATCAGCCACACAAACCTGTGCATACTTAGGGAAAGGATAAGGATAACCAAACTTCTCACTAAAGAACTCAATCATCTGGGGAGTTTTACCCATACTCCGTTTTGCTGATTCTTCCTGACCTTTCTCTACATAATAATTGACCGGAATATCATTCCAACTATCGGTAACTTCCGCAAACCGACTTACAGCCAATGTCATCAAATAAGTGGGATGAATCTCCTTTTGCAACCAGTGAAAAATCTTCTCATCACCAACAAGTTCGGTTCCAACCAACTCACCATTAGAGATAGCCATAAAATCCCCAGGCACTCGTACCTTAATTTCCGAAGTCGCCAATTGTCCGGGATAATCAAAACAGGGGAACCAAAAGCGAGAATCCTCATCTTCACCCTGCGTCCATACTTGAGTAGGTTTATTCGGATAATGTTCGTCAGGCTGGATAAAATACAACCCGCGTTGGGGATTAGTTACGCCATAATGAATAACTAAATCCAATATTTTGCCAGCAATTACATCAA
>JAYUGZ010000809.1:0-3184 GCA_043767465.1 Cyanobacteriota bacterium | reverse complement strand
CTCAAGCAACTCGAAAAGCTTTACCACCAGCGACTACCGGGCGATCGCATCACCACGGCAGAATTCGCCCAGCGCGTCGCCGCCATCAGCACCGAAATCGACAAACCAATCTGCACCTACATCAACCGCCGCGGCCAAGTCATTCGCGTCGGTGTCGGTACGCCCCGCCAAACCCAGATTGCGCCCCTAGAATTGCCCCGCTACGGGGGAGGTCGCCTCAGCGGCATTCGCTGCATCGCCACCCACCTCAAGCCAGAAATACCCAGCGAAGCAGCCCTCACCGCCATGGCCATTCAGCGCCTTGATGCCCTCGTGTGGCTGACGCTGACCGGCGGAGGGTTTCAGCGTCGCGGCGGCGGTGCGACAGGTTACATCAAAGAAACTTATCTCGTTCACCTGATACCCCAGGGAGACCGGCCAAATTTTGAGTTCTCTGTTTTGAGCGCTAAGTTAGAACCAGCTTCAACTGATGAAACTGAGGAAATAGAAGAACCTGTAATTCAAAAATCACCAATCAAAACTCAAAACTTTCCCTGGAAAATATCAGAACCTCTGAGTTTGGACGACCTCGCAGATCAAGACTTTCTGGAGTTGGTGGAAGGACTCGAAGCAGATTTTCAGGCAGAGTTTGTAGCTAAGCAGGTCGATGCAGACCAAGATAAAGTGCTGCTGGTGGGTGTGATGACTCAGCACATGACTCTACTGGATTTTGAGGACGGACTCGCAGAAATCACGCGGCTGGTGGAAAGTGCCGGGGGTCAGGTATTGCAAACAGTGCGTCAAAAGCGATCGAGCCCCCACCCGCAGACAGTCGTCGGCGAAGGCAAAATTCAAGAAATTTCCCTCACCGCTCAAACGATAAGCGCTAACCTCGTGGTATTCGATCGCGACCTCTCACCAGCACAAATACGGAACTTAGAAATTCAGATCGGTATCCGCGTAGTCGATCGCACGGAGGTAATTCTCGACATCTTTGCCCAAAGAGCGCGATCGAGCGAAGGTAAATTGCAAGTCGAACTCGCTCAGCTAGAATACACCCTGCCCCGGCTCAGAGGTCGCGGCCAGGCAATGTCGAAACAAGGTGGCGGCATCGGTACCAGAGGCCCCGGGGAAACCAAACTCGAAACCGAACGCCGGACGATCGCCAAACGCATTTCAAGATTGCAGCAAGAAGTAAATCAACTGCTCGCCCACCGCTTCCGGCTGCGGCAGAACCGGCACCACATGGACGTACCCTCAGTCGCGATCGTCGGCTACACCAACGCCGGTAAATCGACTCTGCTCAACCTGCTCACCAATTCCGAGGTCTACGCCGCCGACCAGTTATTTGCCACCCTTGACCCCACCACCCGACAACTGACGATTCCTGGCGCCGTTACCGGAGAACGTTTATCGCTCGTCCTCACAGATACAGTCGGCTTTATTCGCGAACTGCCCCCGTCCTTGATCGACGCTTTTCGAGCTACCCTCGAAGAAGTCACAGACGCCGATGCTTTGCTGCACCTCGTCGATCTTTCGCATCCCGCGTGGCAGAGCCAAATTCGATCGGTCATGAATATTTTGACAGATATGCCCGTAACTCCCGGGCCCGCCCTTGTAGTTTTTAACAAAATCGATGCTGTAGATCAAGATACTCTCGCCCTCGCCCGAGAAGAGTTTCCTCAAGCCGTATTTATCTCGGCGGCCAAAGGTCTCGGAATGGAAACTCTCCGCGATCGACTAGCTCAGCTCATTCAATACGCCCTCTACCCTCGGTAAATACTTAAATATTCCTTTTAAGTAGTTGACATTCGGGAAATTACGTACATATACTGAGGACAGATCGCGTCGAAGCATGAGACTATAAAAGAGTAGTCAGATTTTGCATTAAATACTAGAATACGGCATATCTAGTTTGCGATGAGTTAAATAGTTAATTTCAGGAGGCGGCGGTCAAGGTAAAGATACTCTTAGTTAAGGGCTGTAAAAGCCGTTGGTTGAGAGGCTGAGAAAAAAAAGATGTTGCTTCACTGCGTGCCAACCACTAATCATAGTGTAAGCCAGGCTACGCGACCTCAAGGTGAAAGAGAATAAGATAATAAAAGTGTTTGGGCGATCGCCTCAAGCGCTATACTATTTTTTACAGGCGTCCGCCAGAGAAAACATCCATGGATTGTCCGCTCTCTCAAACAGCTATCTCAAATCCTTGCCCGCCGTGCAGCGCTAATCTCTAGCACTATTTCTATTTTACGATTTTACCACTGTTTAACTAAATAGTTATGTGTACGTCACTGGCAAAACTAGCAATTGGACTCTCTGCCACAATGGCAACAGGGTTCTACTATCTAGCTGCCGCCCCTCCGGCTTCAGCAGCAGTCGATGTGTGCGGGCCCGGAAACTACTCAAGTGCCTGCGTCCCTGGCACTTCTGCCAGCCCACAATCACCAACAACCGTACCAGACCCAGTAACGGCATCACCGCTGCGTTCACCAGATCCGGTACCGCCGTCCTCGGTAAATCCCTCACCGGTAGGCATAGTAGCGCCGGCGCCGGTATTTGAATCACTGCCAACACCACCACCGATACTCGACCAAGTAACGTCGCCAACACCACCGATAGTCGAACCAACACCACCACCGGTATTCGAGCTAGTAACGCCGCCAACATCACCGATAATCGAACCGACACCACCACCGCTGGTAGTTGCATCCCCTGAACCAACACCAGACCCGATAATTATATCGCCAGCAACCCCGCCATCGGTAGTATTATCGCCTCCACCCATATTGGCGCCCCCGCCGACCTTTCCAAACATATATACAAACGCCACCCCGCAGAGAGCAACATCTATCCCAGAGCCAGGTACAGTGGTAGCACTTCTGGTGACAGGGGCTGGGATCATCTGTTCCGGCAGAAAACGAAACAAGCAGGCAGGTCAGCAACGGTAGGCAGGCTGATCCTGCTGGTTGTTTTCAAAATCTCTCCGTTTCTTCAAGGGCGGGTGTTTTTTTTTATTTTTAGGTAAAATTAACTTAAATTGTATTAATAATCACCTGACAGCTTGCTGGCTGCAACTATATAAAAATTAAAATAAGATTGGTTAAGATTACAATAAAAAAATATTGTTATTGTTTGAGCGTCCGATGATCCCTAAAGTAGAAATTTACACTTGGAGAACCTGCCCGTTTTGCATTCGTGCCAAAGC
>JAYUGZ010000808.1:0-1167 GCA_043767465.1 Cyanobacteriota bacterium | reverse complement strand
AAATATACCAGAGTCTCGATCGACCGATCGTCAGGTGAAAAACTCCTGAAACAACCAAAATTCTGCGTGTTAGCCGCGCTTCTTACGTCACAGAGGCTCTTACCTAACGGTAGGCTACGCCAACGCCAACGGTTACGAAGCAGGTAATCGTCAATCGAATATCTGTAGTTTCCGAAGATCCTTGATTGAAGTTTGAAATATGATTTTATTACACGATTTTAGACCAACCGATCTAAGATCCAGATCAATGCTTACAACCCTTGCACTGAAACAATATTTAAACTCAAATATATTTATTTGTACGGCAACGCTCCGCTGGACAGTGAAAAACTAGTTAACGCTACTCTGTGGCTATACTACCTCAAAGGCTGTCAATTCGTCAAGCCTATTGAGATTAGCGTCAATTATTCGGCGGTCGAAATCCTGTAGTCGTTATTTGTATTAAGATATATTAAGTTTTATGAAGTAAATCTCACCAGACGATCGAACTTGGAATAACCCACATTCCGCACTTCAATTTTTCGCTCGCGTAGAACCTAGACGGTGCGTTACCCTACGGGATAACACACCCTACTTTCATCCTTGAAAAGGGCATTTTGGACACAATTTTCTTGAAGTGCGGAATGTCGGAATAAGCACTGCCCACCATCTAGATTTCAGGCATAATCTATTCGTTCGCGGAGCATACCGTGGGGTAAACTAAATCTAATCAAATCTACTCAATGTTAAGTGAGAGCTGAAGAGGAGTGTCTAAGATTGCTGGTTTCATTTCCGATGGTCGTTGTTGATTAGAACGTTGGCGGGAACTGGTATCCCTCCCATCAGAGTGCTTAACCATACCCACTATCCCTGTGGGTGATATCTCAGCTTCAAAACTCAGAGCTTCTGCTTTAAACTTAGAGATGAGCCATCCCAAATTTAAAGCTTCAGTCACGGTTTTTCCAATTGAAGCTAAATATCGAACTGTCCGCTCGATCAAAACCTTGCGGACTTCTGCATATTTCAGATAACGATGTAACTCGCGATCAGAGCCACGATGCAGAATGTTCATTGCGGCATTTTTATCAGCTTGAATCACGACCCCTGTATAACAGGTAAAACTATCCCCATTTCTAGAACCTAATAACGTCCGAGAAAGAGAACACATTTGCGACGTGTAAGCAGGAT
>JAYUGZ010000807.1:0-3187 GCA_043767465.1 Cyanobacteriota bacterium | reverse complement strand
TGAGTTTGCTACTTGACCGATACCTAAAAAATTACCATCTCGATCGTAAACCTGCAAGGGATAGGGAGTTTGGGGTGGATTTTGCCTGCTTTTTTCCTCTTCCCCGATCGGCATTTCGGGAATCGGGAGGCGCTGTCCTTGAAACCAGCGTTTGGTATATTCAGGCGACAGGACGATCGCACCTAAGTGTCCCAAAACCTGCGCTGGCAAAATCGGGCTGAATCTATTCTCCTGCAATTGCAGTTCTATTTCTGCAAAACTGAGGCTTTGGTCGATCGAGAAACCGCTGCTGGCGGTACGAGTCAAAGTAGCCAAAGTACCGCCTGCATTCAAGAGTGCGCCCAAGTCCCGGGCGATCGCCCGAATGTAAGTACCGGCCCCGCAGGCGATCGACAAATCCAATTCGGGAAAATCACCCGATCGCCAATCCAAGATTTCCAGCCGAAAAACCTCAACATTCCTAGCAGCAACTTCCACTGTTTCGCCTTTTCTAGCTAACTCATAAAGGCGTTTTCCTCCCACCTGAACCGCACTAAAACTCGGCGGAAATTGCTCGATTTTCCCGATGAATTTTGGCAGTGCAGCTTGCACTTTTTCTAAACTCAACTCCGGCACCGGTTGAGAATGGATAATTTCTCCTTCTAAATCGTCCGTAGCGGTAGTTAAGCCAAACCGAATCGTACCTTGGTAAGCTTTGTTGTGTTGGAGGAATTGCAGCAGTCTGGTCGATCTGCCCAGGGCGATCGGCAAAACGCCTGTCACAGTAGGATCTAGGGTTCCTCCGTGTCCGACTCGCTTGAGTTGCAATATTCGGCGCACTCGCCCCACGCAGTCGTGAGATGTCATGCCCGCAGGTTTGTTGAGATTGAGAAAACCGTCAATAGTCATTAGTTAGTTGTTAGTTGTTAGTTGTTAGTTGTTAGATCAATTCCGGTTGTATTGGAATAATATAGAGGAGACTGCACGTGCCGTTTCCCTACCATAATTAATTGTAGGGACACGGCACGTGCCGTCTCCTGATTTCGGTAAGATTAATAATTCCGATGCTACCGGATTTGATATTATTTGTTATTAGTTTTCCTGTCAACAGTTAACCGTCAACAGTTAACCGTCAACAGTCAACCGTCAACAATTCCGAATTAAAAAATAAAGTCCGCCCGACTGATAGAAGTGGATGCAACTCCGAATAAAGTAGCCAGAGTTTCCTTGGTGCTTGTAAGTTGAATAATTGTACTCGGCGAAGTTCCGCCAGATCCAGCGAAAATGGTGAGTTGGGCAAAGGGGAGGTCTGCTGTCAAGCGAATTTTATCAGTACCAACAGTAAAATCGGTAATCACATCCGCATCTGTCAAACGCCCGATCGCAAAAGTATCATTCCCAGCGCCGCCAGTTAAAGTATCTCGGCCCTTATCGCCCGACAAACAGTCATCGCCGATGCCACCAAACAGCGAGTCATCGCCAGTGCCACCAAACAGGGTGTCATTGCCCGCGCCCCCCAACAAAGTATCGCTGTCTTGGTTGCCAAACAGCAAATCATTGCCGTCGTCGCCGCTTACGGAGTCAGCATCTTTGCCGCCGTAGAAAGTATCGTCGCCCGCGTTGCCGAAAACGCTGTCGCGGCCGGCATTACCGAACAGCAAATCATTGCCGTCGCCACCTAGTATTGAGTCGTCGCCGTCCCCACCGTAGAGGCTATCGTTTCCCCCCAAGCCGAAAATGCTGTCAGCGCCACCCAAACCAAATATCAAGTCAGCACCCGCAGTACCGCTGAGGGAGTCGGGGCCGCTGGTGCCGTTCCTCCCACCGGTAGCCCCTCCGGGACTGGTGGCGCCGCTGCCGGGGGTTGGGGTTGGGGTGGTGATGGTGATCCTAGCTGGTACTGCTGGTGGCATGATTTTGAACAGTGGTAGAAATTTGCCATTCTAACTTAGCTTAAAATCGGGAGTTATAAGCTCGCCAACCACCCAGATCAGAAATGTCGATCGCACTTGCCGCAGCATAAGATTCGCACACAAAGCCCTGCACCGTCGAGCCGTCCTCCAACACCAGCGTACCAATTCCCAGGGGCGGCCCAATTTGAGCGACAAATTGACCGAAAGCCGCGATCGACAACTCCCAAACTTCCACCTCGATCGCGCTACCGCCCTCGTTCTGACGCACCAATCCCGGCTTGCTGATCGCAGCACCCGTCAAAGCATACAGTTTGTAAATCGGGCTGGTACGGCAGGCGCGAACCAAAACTCCTCCGAGCTCGATTAGTTGATAATTCAGCGGCTCACCGCTCAAATGAGCGCCAACCACGGCTATTTTGACTCGTTCTTCTTCAGAAGATTTGGCTGCGATGGCTGGCTCCGGGAGGGTTGGCAGCGGCAGACCGGTTGCGCCCAAGGTTCCCCCCAAGCGAGCGTGGAAAGCAGATCCCAGGCGGCAGAGCGATAAATCGTGCCACGCCGGAGCCATGAGTGTCAATCCTGCGGGCAATCCGCTGCTTTGAAACCCGCTGGGAACTGCGATCGCGCACAAATCGAGCAAATTTGCAAAGTTCGTGTAGCGTCCGAGATTGGTGTTGAGGGCGATCGGCTCGGCTGCAACTTCAGCCACAGTATAAATCGTACCAGTGGTGGGAACAGCCAAAACATCCATTGACTGCCACTGAATTTCAGCCATCTGGCGCAGTTCGGCCAACCGGTACGACGCGCGGTAAGCTGATACTGCATCGTAGCGTTTGCCGCCGCTGATAATCTCGTAGACGATCGGATCGATCGCATCTGGGTGCGTGTCGAGGAAATCGCCGATCGCCGCCAGCCTTTCTGCTACCCAAGGCCCGCCGTAGAGCATTTCGGCAGCATCCGCAAAGGGTTTGAAGTCAATAGGTGCGATCGTGCAGCCCAAGGATTGCAACCGCGCGATCGCCTCTCGGTAGCGCCCTTCGGCTTCTGCATTCCCGAAAAATTCCAGTTCGCCGTCTCCGGGAACTCCCACCCGCAAGCGGGATAAATCCGGCAAAACTTTCGTTTCAGGGCGGCGAGAAAACGCATCCTCAGCGTCAAAACCGCTCGCAACTTGCAGCACAGAGGCCGCATCCGCACAGGTGAGAGCGAACACAGAAACGCAATCGAGCGATCGCACTGCCGGTAGCAGCCCGCGAGTGCTTACCAGCCCGCAAGTTGGCTTCAGCCCGACAATG
>JAYUGZ010000806.1:0-7892 GCA_043767465.1 Cyanobacteriota bacterium | reverse complement strand
CCGGAAGCTTTGTACGTTGTGCTGCTAGGTTGTTGGCTCAAATTTGTAACCCACTCCCCGGACGGTTTGAATCATGGAAACTTGATTGGCGTCTGGTTCAATTTTGCGGCGAATTTGACCGATATGGACATCCACCACGCGATCGGCTCCTACATACTCGTAGTCCCACACTTCATGCAGCAATTCCGATCGCCTCCAAACGCGACCTGGTTTGCTCGCCAAACAGTACAGCAGGTCAAATTCTAAAGCAGTCAAAGCAACTATTTGACTGCTGAGAATCACCTCGCGGCGGACGGGATCTATTAGTAGGTGTCCAAAGTTGAGACTTTGTTGCTCAGTGGGAGTAACAATGCGCTTGCGCTTGAGAATAGCTGCAACGCGAGCTCCAATTTCTACAAGACTGAATGGTTTAGTAATGTAGTCGTCAGCGCCTTCGGCAAACCCTTTCATTTTGTCAGCTTCATCGGTTCGGCTCGTCAGCATCAACACAAACACGCCCGTGCGTCTTTGCATTTCTTGACAAAGTTTGTAGCCAGTCGTATCGGGTAAATTTACATCTAGAACTACTAAGTCAGGATTGAGTTGCTCAAATAATTCTAGACCAGTCTGACCGTCCTCGCCAGACTCAACTTGATAACCTTGCTGGCTCAAAAAACGATGAATTAAATTTCGGATTGCCGGGTCGTCATCAACCACAAGGATTTTTACAGGGGCCATGACCACAACTTTACTTGAAGAATTAGGCAAGAATATTCAGCCATAATAAGAGAAAACTGGATACAAATCTCGAAAAAATTGAGCTTTTAATAGCTATAGCCGTATTTATAACCTACGCAAGATTTCTGGCAATAAATCTCCGGGAACTTTGGATAAGGCTAAATTTTGGCCTTGCAGCCCACATTCACTATAGAAAGCTCTAATCGTTTTGACAATATAGCTCAATGCTGTTTGCCGGGAATCAGCAGCTTGGGAGTTTGCTGGGGCTTGCAGGTTGAGTTTATCTCCATATGTTAACCCTTTGTCGTTGAGATGTTGTCCCCATTCGGCGCACACTTGCAACTGGTGGTGCAGTGCTGCTTCTAGATGGCTGGTTTGGGCGGCTTTGTTGACGGCGAAATCTAGGTCTGTGGCTAGTTGATAGTGGGCTAGTCCGAGATTGTTGCGGGCGGCAAGAGTGTCAAAGGTGAGTTGAGTTCGATCGAGCTTTCCGGCAATATCCACCGCGGCTTCGTAGGCGGTAATCGCCTGCTGTAATGATTCCGTGCGGGCCTGTTTTTGCTGAAACTGGTTTGCCAAATGCCAATAAGCGGTACCGAGATTGTTGTATGTGGCTGCTGCTGCTGCGGGTACTAACTCGCGGGTGCGGTATTTCAAGGCTTCGCGGTAGGCCTCAATCGCCTTGACTAATAGGAGTTCTGAGGGTTCGTGCTGGGCGAGGTTCCAGCAGGCGGTACCGAGGTTGTTTTGGACTCCGGCATAGTTGAGGGGTTCTCGTTCGGGACTGTAGCAGGAAAGGGCTTCGGTGTAAGCTGCGATCGCGCTGTTGAGATAGGCGATCGGCTCACCATCTTGAGCTAAATTCCAGTATGCTGTCGCCAAATTATTCTGAGCCGCAGCGTACTGCTGGGGCTCCGTCGCCGGATCGAGATCCAGCAGCGCTTGTTGGTAAGCTGCAAGTGCTTGCTGCAAGTTCTCTGTCTTGTCTCGATAGCGGGCTAAATCAGCAGCAGCGATGCCCAAATTTTTGTTTAATCTAACGCGGGTTTGGGGTACGCTGTCGGCATCTGTGCGGTTCAAACCTTCAAGGTAGAGGGCGATGCTGCGTTCGAGGCAGGATTGCGGATCTGAGGCATTGGAGCCGTTGGTGCGATCGCGCGACAGCATCCAGTAGAAAGTGCCGAGATCGTTGAGCAGATCGGAAATTGGCGGTAGGCTGTGGGACTCCTCGGCATAGTCAGTTAAATTTTGTGTCAATTGGGCAATCAGCCGCGCGCATTCGTCAGTTGGTGGTTGATTTTCCTGCAAGCTGGCGTCGAGTTCGAGGTACGCAATCACTTGCTCGATCGCGCCAATGGCGATTGTCAGGTTTTGTGGGGAAGCGTCGCCGCCCAGAATGCGATCGCGGTAGCAATTTCCCAAACTGTGATAAGCCAAAGCCAATGCTTCGGAACAGCACTGATGTTCTTGCAGCAGTTGAATATATTGCAGGGTTTGCAGTGGCAGAAAATTGTCCTCCGATGCGGGATTATTTTCTGCTTCCAACTCCCCAGAAGCCGCTGCTAGCACCAAATCTGCCAGTTCAACGGATTTAGCATCTGGCGCCTCCGAGGGGGAATCGGAAATTGGGGATTGTCCCGACTTTGAAGACATTAAAAGTTTGGCATCCGAGTCTCCGTTGTCCCGCAAGTTTCCCAAGTTTTCGGAGTTCCCGAAGTCCTGGGACTGCCCCAAATCTTCCTGAGCTGGAGTTGGTTCGCCTTCAAACTCAAATACTCCGGTGCGCCATTGCCAAAATTCTGGGGCCGATTGCTCGATCGAACTTAGCCAAGGGCGCGACACCCACAGCAACAGAGTAGACTCGCACATTTCCAGGTTTGCTTCGATGTCCCTCAAATAGCTCAGGAACGACCACTGCACGGCTGCTGAATGCCTGGTCAGGTGTTCTGCCCCCAGAATTTGAAATCCTGGCAAACGGCTGTAGCTGCCCCTGTTTTGATGGGGTGGGTGTTGGGTCAGCCATGCGGCGATCGAGCCCCAAGGATTTGGATCGCTCAAGTCGAGTTCCAAACTGACAAATCGGGGATAGTCGATCGGGGAGCGAGGAAAGGAGCCTGGGCTGTCTGCTGCTAATTCTGCCTGCAAGCGGGCTGCCAGACAGTCCCGCAAGTACAAGTCGTCGCAGGCGGCGATAAAAATTTGACGGCGTAAGTTGAGGTCGATCGCCTGTTTCAAGCGTTGATAGATCTGCTTGTTCGAGCTAGAAACTTTTTGGGAAGGAATAGACATCACGGTCTGGCGATTTTAGATTTTAGATTTTAGAATTTGGATTGTAGATTGTAGATTGTAGATTGTAGAGTTGAGAGTTGAAATCGCCGATCGCCGATCGCTCGCAACACCGACCCGTTCGGCAGTCAATCGCACCGTTAACACCACAGGATTGTAGATTTTCAATTAGCAATTTTTAATTTTTGACGCTGCCGTCCGATTAATTGCAACCCAAGTCCCTGAACCCCATCGCCCCAAGCAAACCACCAAATTTCTGCTAGTCTTATTTAGTTTTTCAGCTCGCTCGGCACAGTTCAGGATTATCGCAACTACCTGCTTTTCATTGAAACACAAAAACCATGTTTCCACTGGTTGGAAAACATGGTTAGTTGAAGGATTATTTAAAATTGCGATTTCAAGCAGCCTTGAGTGTAAGCCCAGTTTTTAGACTGAAGCAGCCACATATACCAAACCGGCCACCAACATGGCTGCTGCAATACCCATGATGATGTAGTTCCGTTGCTGGTTCTTGTTGGGAGGTACGGCATCGTACATCTTCGGCTCTTTGGCAAAGTTGTTCAAGCGTCCGTCTTCTTCGGTGGTGTAAGGCATTGGCAACAATCCTCAATATTTTTGATTGCCATCACTTTACCAAAAAACGCTATCAAAGTGCCGCCCTTAAGTTCGGGAATTTATTTTGAGTTGACAGTGCCTGTTTCGGGGGAAGAGGCGATCGCATAATCTTTGACCGGCATTCTTCCTGCTAAGTACGCTAAACGTCCCGCTTCTGCTGCCATTCCCATTGCTTTTGCCATTGCTGGGGAATTTTGGGCATTGGCGATCGCCGAATTAATCAAAAGTGCATCCGCTCCCATTTCCATTGCTCGGGCAGCTTCGCTGGGAGTCCCAATCCCCGCATCCACCACCACAGGAATTTTCACAGTGTCAATAATGATTTGAATATTGGCAGCATTATTGATCCCTTGCCCCGAACCGATGGGCGAACCTAAAGGCATGACAGTCGCACAACCGACTTCTTCCAGGCGTTTTGCCAGCAGCGGATCGGCATTGATGTAAGGCAAAACGGCAAAACCTTCTTTGACTAATTGCTCTGCGGCTTCCAAAGTGCCGATCGGATCTGGCAACAAATACTTAGCATCAGGAATCACTTCTAACTTGACAAAATTATTATCTTCCTGCCCCAAAAGTTTCGCCATTTCCCGGCCCAAACGAGCCACTCTAATCGCCTCATCCGCAGTTTGACAACCAGCAGTATTGGGCAGCATCCAAATTTTAGTCCAATCAAGAGCCTCCGCCAATCCTTCATGACCGGGAGCATTTGTTTGCACTCGCCGCACAGCCACAGTCACAATTTCGCACCTACTAGCATTGACACTTTGCTGCATTTCGGCAATGCTGCGATATTTTCCCGTCCCCGTCATCAAGCGAGAATGAAAAGTTTTGCCAGCAATAATTAGAGGTTTGTCTAAAGATGGCATTGCGGTATCTACTGGATAGCCAAAAATGCTGTACTCAAGTGCCTCTTTCCACTGTTCTCTACCGCCCATCATCTCTTCAAGCTGCCAACCTTCTTCATTTGTCATTTCGTCGCGGGTAACTGCATATAAAATTTGGCCGAGTGTAATCAATTTTGCATCTCGCGGCATATTATTTTTTAAGCCGACTTGTATTGCTTCTTCAAATTCATTAAAAACGTCTTCCATTTTCCCATTCCTCTCTAGTGATTTTTTGAACTTCTTCGCTGTTGAATACTAATATAATGATTTTAATCAGATGTGTTTCGTCCCAATAAAAAGCTTTTCTGATGCCATCGTTTATCTTCCAGAACTCGTAAGTATCTCGATTTACATGAATTATAACGGCTGCTGCACCTTGATTTTTTGCCCTGCTAATTCCTTCCTGAACTCGGTATCTGATGTTTTTAGTAGATTTTGTCAACTCCTTAAATTCGCAAATCTGACCGTCGATTTCAGCATCTGGCGTTTTCACACCCTCTGCTGCTTGCTCGCTCAGCATTTTAACTCTCATCCCTATTTTAGCCAAAACTTCAGCAACAAAAATTTCCGAATTATTAAGATTGTGTTGTTGGTGAATTAGGACAAATCCGCCAGCTATCTCATCAAAATAATGTGGCTGATATTCCGGTTCGGCATTTTCGTAGATGGCTCTACTTGTCTGGATATATTCTGAATTCACCGTTATTATACTCTCAATGGACTCCGATCGCCTAAAGTTAAAGGTATGAAAGCAACTGTTGAGCAACTGGGCGAAATTGGGATATTTGCCAGCTTAAACCAAGCTGAGTTAGAGCAATTGCAAGAACATACAGCAATTCGGACTTACCGACAGGGAGAAGTTGTGATGTATGAGGGCGATCGCATCCCCGAAAAATTATACACGGTTTTGAGCGGTTCGCTGCGGGTTGCAAAAACAGCAGCGGCGGGCAAAGAAACAATTCTCCGCACCCTATTTCAGGGAGATATTTTTGCTGCGCCTGCTTTATTGGGTAACCCAATTGCGCCCGCAACGGTGACAGCAGAAACTGAGGTGCAAGTGCTTACCACAGAACGGGAATTTTTGCTAGCAGCAATTCGGCAAAATCCTGAGATTGCTTTGCGAATATTGGCGGTTTTTAACCAGCGGTTGCAGCAACTGCACGAGACTGTACACGGGTTGGTGTCCGAAAGGGCGATCGTGCGGCTGGCCCGATTCATTCATTATTTTAGCATCGAGCAAGGTACGAAGATTGTGGATAATAGTGTATGTTTAGAAAAACGTTTTCCCTACTATCAAATTGCTCGCCGTATTGGCATTACCTATGAAGAATGTGTGCGCTTATTTAAGAAAATTAAGCCTGTTGTATCCTACAGTCGAGGCGGAAAGATTACTGTGTTGGATTGGAGAAAATTGGAGGATCTCGCCTCTGGTGATGAAATAGATTATTGAAGGGAAGAAGTACATGGATGCGGTAGGTCGATCGTTAAGTTTTGATCCCCCTAAATCCCCCTTAAGAAGGGGGACTTTGAAGAAGATTTCGGTTCCCGAATCCTTGCGGGGAGTTTGATGCTCTTGTCCCCCCCTTCTTAAGGGGGGCGCCAGGGAGATCGAGAGGTGAATTTTTAAGTAAAATACTAATGCTAGTTCTTGAAATCACTCAGAATTTACAGTATTATTTCACTCCGAAAATGTCAAAATAAACGCCAAATTTTCTTCAGCCTTCAAAGCGTGGGGAGCGCGAGCGGGCATGAATACAAACACCCCCGGTTCCAAGACAATATCCTTACCTTCCAGAGTCAAAATCCCTTTTCCTTCGATTACATTAACTGTGGCATTACGTGCCGAGTTGTGTTCGGCAATTTCTGAACCTGCGGCTAAACAAAGTAAAGTATGCTGACAATTATTGTCTTTGACTAAAATTTTGCTCAGCACTCCGGCGGCGGGATATTCGATTGTATCTCTGAGTTGGATTGCTGAAGATTGTAGCGGTAAAAGAGTAGCAGTCATAAATTTTGACTCCTTAATGTTGTTTAATTGCACAGATGACGATGTAGCCTAAATCCTGTTGGTAATGCTGGAAAACTCGACGCATTGCTAGGATGCGATCGCGAATTAGCCCTTTACTAAAAACATTCCACAAAATCCGCACGGTACCCACAAACCCTTCATCCTCAAGCATTCGCCGCAAGTTGAGGAGTCCCATCGCCCCGGTTTGGCACTTTTCTACCCGCAAACCCGCGTTTTGGCAAACCGCAATCCAGCCAGACTCAGACAAAGGCGTTGAATTAGCGCGAGTCACTTCCGATAAAGCTTTGTGAATTTCTGATTCTCGGTTTCGGGCTAAAAGTTCGTGTGAGAGAAACTTACCACCTGGTTTTAGCCGATCGCCAATTCCTGATAAAATCTTAGCTTTCCCCGACGGCGACTGCATCGTCAGAATAGCTTCAGCCAACACCCAATCAAACTCTTGGGAAATCCGATCCAAGTGAAAAATATCTGCTTCGACAATTTCCACTCGATCGCCCAAACCCGCTGCTGCAACGTTAGCACGGGCGCGCGCCACACTGTCGGGATTTTTCTCAACACCCACTACTTTAACGCCAAAACGTTCCGCAAGGGCGATCGAGCTATATCCAAAACTAGCAGCCAACTCCAAAACAGTCTCGCCAGGCTGAAAATCTGCCCATTCAAATAATATTTCGGTAGCAGCTTTTCCCCCCGGCCTCAGCATTTTCTTACCAGCCGCCGCTAGGACTTCATGGCCCGGTGCAGTCTGCAAATTGAGAGTAGTATTGGTCATTGATTTGACCTCCTATTTAACCTTACTCTCAGTTTGCCAAATTCTCGTAAATCTTTCTATGAGCTAGCTCATATTCAAAAGCGCGATTTATACGATCGTAGGGTGCGTCAGCCTCCTAGATTCTTGCATTTATCCGAAAGATTTCAAGAGGCTGACGCACCCTACAATATCGGGAACGGCCCGCAGCAATCAAGGGAAGGCAGAAGGCCCCATACGCAAAGCTCGTACCTCCTCGCGGTTATACGCAAAAACCTCCTGCCGCTCCTCATACGTCCATTTGCTGTAATGAACAATTTTTTCAAGAATAAAATCTACAGACCTTCCTGCAAAAGCATCTTCCAAAATTCGCTCTAAACCTGTTTCAGCAAAAGCAGCTAATAAAATAATAGCTTTTAAGTTGCGTTTAATTGTAGCTTCGTAAGTAATCAGTTTTACGAAATCTCTAATGCTAAGAGTCTTTGTCAAAAAAGAACCTCTTTTGTCATCACCTTGGTAAATAATATCAACCCAAATTTGCTCGCCAGAAAAACCCATGTCACGTAAGATTTTCAGCGTTTCAGTTCCCCGTTTTGTTCGCTCGAAAAAGAAG
>JAYUGZ010000805.1:0-1171 GCA_043767465.1 Cyanobacteriota bacterium | reverse complement strand
CGCCGCCTCTGGAACCTAAGTTGCTGTGGCCTGCGTAGTGCAGGACTTGGTAGTGTCCTTGTTCTAGGGCTTGGGTAAGCTGTTCTCGATCGGGCTGTTCGAGAATTGTCAGTTGAATTTCTGGAGCATGGGGGCTGTTTTTGAGGGGGTTGGCGGTGCGGTTTTGCAGTTCTTGTTGCAGGTGCAGCACTTCTCGCGAAAGCTGCAAGCTATCTCGATCGCTCGGAGAGGCGATCGCCATTAAAATTTTTAGCGGCCCGCCACTGGGCAGTATCCGGGTTTGTTTGAACAAACTCGTACCTGGTTGGTAGCGCGAAAACACGACATCGGTGCCGGTTGCCAAAGGGCGATCGCCCGCGTGCAGAACTTCCCACGGCAGCCGCGGCAAGCGCCGGCCTTTGAGCCCGATGCGAAGTTGCAGCACTTCTCGGCGGTGCTGGGCAATGCCTTGAGCGCAAGTCCAGCTATCGCGCAAGTTTCCTTGAAACAGTCCGCCGTACAATTGTTGTCCGAGGGCTACTAAAGAAGGCGCACAATTGTTTGAGCGCGAGAGTCCGCCACCTGCTGCATTGGTTCGCTGTAATGCTTTTCCCTGGATCGCGCCCACCAGCGGGTCGTTCATCAGTTGAGCAGACAGTGCCAGCCATTCATCGATCGGCCAGCGGACTTGTTGTTCTGCTAGGGGTACACCGGGTGCAACCCTTTCTGTCCGCACTAGATATTCGTCGTCCCCAACTGGGGTGACTGAGAGTGTAAATTCCTGGCTCACCGATTTAGCGCCCTCCCGCTTCAATTCTGAATTTGCCTGCGTTTTTGCAGCTAGCAATAGCGACCGACAAACTGTTTTTTACTCTTTCAATGAAAGTTTCTGAATGCGCTTCCCCCGATCGGGCGAGCGCCGGACTCAAATATATTAGTTCAAACACTTTGAGGGAAAAATTGTACTTTAATAACAGTTTATTAGTTTTGATTGCTCTATGGCTTAGTAAAAGCCGAATTTTCTCTAATCTTCCTATCTTTAACATTTTGCACCTCTACCGCAGACCCCTTTACATTCATCGCGAACTTGAGTTGATCGTTGCTGAGTAAAGTTTAATAGGAGGCACTTTACCAGGCGGATCTCTAGTTCTTATTAAAATTACTTCGGCTCTCGCCAACCGGTTTCAGGGCA
>JAYUGZ010000804.1:0-3195 GCA_043767465.1 Cyanobacteriota bacterium | reverse complement strand
ACCCCGAATTCCATCGGGTTGGGAACGCGAGTTAAAATTAAGGTGGCTTTGGATTGCTTGCTGCGGTGAAATTCGATCGCTGCTGTCAAGTCGAAGTCTGTGATGCTGTCGCCGCTGATCACGAGAAAAGTTCGATCGAGCAATTCCGCAATATTTTTGACGCAACCGGCCGTACCCAGCGGTTGGTCTTCTTCCACAGCGTAAGTCATTTGAACGCCAAACTCTGCCCCATCAGTAAAATATTCGCGCATCACATCGGGAAGATAGTGCAGCGTGGCAATAATTTCCGTAATATTATGCCTTTTTAGCAAATTGATAATGTGTTCTGCGATCGGGCGATTCAGAATAGGAACCATTGGTTTGGGCAAATCGCACGTCAGGGGTCTGAGCCTCGTTCCTGACCCCCCAGCCATTAGCACTGCACGCATAAAATCCTCCTTGCTTAGAAAGCGGTCTACCGTCATTGTCCGCTAGAAAATGTTTGCCTGCTGTAACTTGTGGGGCACTAACTATCAGTGTTAATTATCTTTGAGTAAACGCGCGTCTCTGAAATCCAAGGGAAACGAGGTCATCTCGCAACAGCAACCGATTTCAGCAGAATTGCTGCGGGTAGCAGTACGCCAAGACGCCTGATAAATGATAGATTAAGACCAGCGATACAGGCTCGCTGACTCAAAATCCAATCAGTTGCTTAGGGGGTTTATTTGATGGAACCGTTAATTGGATTGGTGTTGCTGGTAACATATGGTGGCGGTATTTGGAAATTTTGGAATGGTTTCGATCGCACAAACTTCGACAGAAGTTTCGCAAATCGCCTGAAACTGTCGCTGCTGTGGCCCGCGTTAATTTTTAATAAGCCTTACCGCCAAAACTTTACAAAAGCACTCAAAGGCTCTAGAAGGTAATTCAAGAATGTCTAAAAAGTCGGATCGCGCAGTTGTAGGTCAAGAGCAGACTTGGTTTGCCAAAGGAAAATCAGATAGCTGGCAAGTTTTACTATCGCAAGTCGCCTCTCGGTTCGATCGCGAATATCGAGGAGAAGCATTCGCCTTACCCGAAGAAGTCGAAGCAATGCCGATTTTCCTAGAATCAGTCGCCGGAACACTCCAAGCAAAAACAGTATCACCCTTTTGGAAACTTGCCAAACCCCAAAAAAATCAGCGCTGTTTAGACATTGGCTGCGGAGTCAGCTTTCTCATCTACCCTTGGCGGGAGTGGGAAGCCTTTTTTTACGGTCAAGAAATCAGCAGCGCAGCCCGAGACGCCTTAAACGCCCGCGGCCCGCAGCTCAATTCTAAGCTGTTCAAAGGAGTAGAATGGGCCCCCGCTCACCAGTTAAATTACGAAGAGGCTCAATTCGATTTATGCCTCGCTACAGGCTTTAGTTGTTACTATCCCATAGAGTATTGGAACACAGTCATGGGAGAAGTAAAGCGGGTACTAAAACCGGGCGGTCATTTTGTGTTTGATGTCCTCAACCCCAACGCTCCTTTAGCAGAAGATTGGGCAATTTTGGAAACTTATCGAGCCGGAGAAGTGTTTTTAGAGACAATAGAAGATTGGGAAAAAGTCATTAAAGCTGCTGGCGCTAAAGTAGTCAAAAAGCAAAGCGGCGACTTATTCCAAATGTATAAAGTGCAATACAATTGAGAAGTCATTGGTCATTGGTCATTGATCATTGATCATTGGTCATTGTAATTGTGTGGGATTTTTTGAGGTCAGATCCAGTTAAAAATGTAGAGTGAGCTAGCAAATATAAATTGGTTTCCTTAGGCAACAAATATGGCAACTGACGCACCCTACTGACTAATCACCAATCACCAATCACCAATCACCAATAATTCCCACGCCATTAACAATTAATTGGGTGTAGCAGCAGGAGAAGGTGCAGCTTCCGGAGAAGGCGTAGATTCCGGTGAAGGCGCAGCTTCCGCGGCGGGAGACGGCGACACTTCCGGGGCGGGAGTTGGCGCAGCTTCAGGAGACGGCGACACTTCAACGGGAGAAGGCGCAGCTTCCGGTAACGGGGACTGTTCGGCTGCGGGCTGGGGTTGGGGAGAAGGCGATTTTTCGGCTGCTGGTTTCGGTTGAGTTGAGGGAGACGGTTTGGCGGCGGGTTTTGGTGCGGGCGGCGACTGTTGGGCCCCGGGCTGCGGTTTGTTTGAGGGGGCCGGTGGCTTCTCAAACTGGGGTTTGACTTCCCTAGGCGCTAGGGAGGGCTCTGTCGGGGCTAGCGGTGACGGCTGGCCTGTTGGTCTGGGCCTGGATGGGGCGGTGGATGGGGCGACAGGAAGGCCGCTGCAAACTTTTTCGTCGTATTTAAATGCGACAGCCAACTGGTAAAGCTTGTGGGTGCTGGCTGCTGGAAATGTCAGAGCAGGGTTAATAATCGCATTTTTAGCTACATTATCGAGAATACCGTAACCAGTCGGGACGATCGCCTGAGGCTCAGCCTTGAGCAAGCCTTGAGGGTTGACAACTGCTCCAAAAACTGCTACTCCTTCGAGTTTTTGCGAGCAAGCCGCTGCGGGATAAGCCACATTCACAGGAGTTGGGCCCGTCATTTCCAAGTCTGGGTAAGCCTTTTTGAATCTTTCAAACAAAGCAACATAGGTATTGGCAGCAGCAAGCTGCGTCTCTCTGTCGGTGGGTAAGTTTGAACCCGGTTGTCCGGGGAGTTCTAGCTGTCGTTGTCCCTGGTCAAATTGTTGTCTCCTGATTCTTTCTTCGGGAGTTTCTGCGATCAGATTCCGTTTATTCGGATCTTTTTGAGTCAATTTTGGTTCTTCCTCCAGTCCCGAATTCCTGCCGGTAATCGGGAATTGGGGGGTAAATACTGGAGCTCCGTCTGGAAATAGCGGGAGTCCGCCCCTACTGGCGATGGTCTTTCTGAGCGTCTCTGCCTCATCTTCCGGTGGGCCGCCGGGAATCTGGGGTAATCCTGTCACTCCTGGTGGCGGCGGTGGAATATTGCGATCGAAATTACCGGGTAACGGCGGAAAAAGCTGACCCCCGGGAGGTACTGCCGGGATGAAAACGGGTATTTTCTGGGAGGGGGTTGCAAAATTGGGGGCTGGAGCTTTGGGAGGCGGCGGGGCTGTTGGGAACGTTGAGGGGGGGAGAGGGGCAGGAGCCAGAGGCGAAAAGAATCCAGGAGGGGGCATTCCCGGCGGCAGGGCGGGCAAGGCGATAGAT
>JAYUGZ010000803.1:0-3198 GCA_043767465.1 Cyanobacteriota bacterium | reverse complement strand
CAAAATTCCACTAACTTGCTGTATTGGATGTTGGCAATCAATCAACCGGGAATTGAATGGGCCTATGCTGTAAATTCGATCGAGCAATTTACTTACGGGCTGGGTGTAGCTGCCTATACAGTGTTCTTAATGCGGACAGTCCGCCCTGATTACGAAGCATCCCACTACGCGATTACAACGGCTTTCATGGCCGCAGGAGTGCTGATTCCGGGCGTTTTTAGTGGCTACTTACAGACAGGACTGGGGTATCAAAATTATTTCTTGTTTAGTTCACTGGCTGTGATTCCCGGTATGCTGACGATTTTCTTTTTACCACTTGAAGACGAGCAAAAATTAGCATCTATGCCTAGACCAGGGCTGGACGATTTGGATTAATATACAGCAATATGGCAGATTGGACTAGCATACTTGAGAAATAAGGACACAACATTGTTGTGTCCCTAGCAAATATCTGTCTTGTAACTGCCAACTAAATCACAATAAAATCGCTGGCTGTTAGCGGGCTTCTTCGGAGGCCCGGAATACTCGCAAGAGCTTGGCCGTTACTTGCAAGTTCGATAGTTGTTGAAATATCGCCTTGAGTGATTTTCAGTTGGTTGAAGGTCAAACCTTTACTTAAACCGATTAAATCTTGACCCTGTTGAAAGTCTAAAATTGTGTCCGGGCCAGCGGCGGCTGCTAACACTAATACGTCGCGTCCAGCGCCGCTAATTATTAGGTCTGCACCCAATCCTCCAATCAGCGTATCGTCTCCTTCTCCACCGTTCAAAACGTCGTCTCCTTTGCCGCCATATAGTAGGTCGTTGCCGGCGCTACCGCTGATATTATCCATGCCACCGTTGCCGCTGAGAGTGTCGTTTCCGCCATTGCCAATAATAATATCGTCTCCGGCAAAACCTGAGGCTGTATTGTTGCCATCGTCGCCTACTAATTTGTTAGATAGAGACGGATCTAGAGCAGCTTTGATTGCTACTATGTTTCCGATAAAAGAGCCTCCAGGAGAGGTTCTTAATTGCTCTAAACTGCTGCGGGTTCGCAGCGCTGTTCCCTGTGGTGGCAGTGCGTAGTCTAAGCCGGCCAACAACTCTAAATAATCGGAATCTGTGAAAGTGAAATCCGGGCGATTCAACTGGTCTACAGAGATATCTGTTTTAGTCAAACCGGGAGGAGGAGAGCTTAACAAACCAGTTTGTGTGTGTTTATCTAACACAAGTAACGGGTTGATAATTGGGCTTGTATATGTTTCTAAAACTACTTTCCCCGGAATGAAAGCTTCTCCTCCTAAGCTGACAAAATCGCCGCTAACTATGTAGTGAGTTACAGTTTTACCTGCTCCGGCTTTTTGCTTATATGTATTGACGCTACTCTGAGAAATTCCGGGAGAATTGAAGGTGACAATATCTCCGACAATAGATGTAAATTCGGTGGCTGCTAGCTGCGTTAAAGCACCGCCCAAGCTGTGTCCTAGCAGGTCTGGCGGTAAGCGGCGGGGGTTTTTTGCTGTATCTTGACTGATTTGTGTCAGCCAATTTCCTAAGGCTTGTTTGTTGGCTTCAAATTGGTTGAAACCGACGCCTCGCTTGTCTCCGTTGGCAAGGTCGTCTACGAGGGAGTCGGTGCCGCGAAATACTAGAACTGGCGGTTTGTCGGGGGTGGTGGAAATTAAGCCGATCGCGTGAAATCCAGTTCCGGGATCGTCAAAGGTGCGATCGATTTGGTAGCCAGCAGCCGTCAAACCAGTTTGAACTAATGTTTGAGACTGGGGGTTGTTATCTAGGTAAACAACTTGCTTGGCGATAGTTTCGTAAGCGGCGGGGGAGGACGGCATATTTTTGATGTTTCCTGTTGTTTAACAGCGAATTGTTTTTTAATCTAGTTACCTCATTTTACAGCAACCTGCGTTTATTAACAATATTTATTTTTCTGATTTCCTTGTGTAAAATCATCAATAATTCTGCTTTGTACGGGCGGGCTTACCAACAATGCTTATGACAAAAAGCACTCTTAGTACAAAACCCGCCCAGCTTTTATGCAACCCAAAATCCCAACTTTTGTCTTACTAAAGCTGCACAAAATCCTGCCGCGTAATATCGCTCGCCGTCACGCCTGTGAGAGTAGCAAGAATTTCGCCAGTAACCGGGATAGTAATTAAAGCTCCGCCAGCACCTTGGCTGACTCTAATTTGAGCAAAAGTTAGACCCCGCGACAATGCAATTAAATCTTCACCTTTTGTAAAATCGGCAATCACATCTGCTCCGCCGCCGGATTCCAATACAAAGCGATCGCGCCCTGCGCCGCCAATTAAATAATCGTTGCCAAACTCGCCGGCAATCAAATCGTTTCCCTCACCGCCGTCCAAATAATCGTTATCTCTGCCGCCGTACAAGAAATCGTCGCCAGCGCCGCCGAGCAAGCTGTCATTACCTCGATTGCCTCGGAGAGTATCGTTACCGCCGTTGCCGATAATGGTATCTTCTCCAGCGCCGCCGGTCGCAGTATTATTGCGAGCGTCGCCTAATAAATAATTCGGTTGGAGGGGAGCTAAACCGAATTGCATTTGTCTGATTAAGTCCACAAAAGAAAATTCGGGGGCTATTCTCAAGCTCTCTGCACCCGCTCGGCTTCTAATTGCCACTGACACGTTGGGTAGGGGAAGATTTAGTGCAGCGATAAATTCGTTAAAATCTGAGTCGTTGTTGCTATAAGTAAAGCCGGGACTGTTTAAGTCTTCGAGGGAAATTTGCCTCTGTACAAAATCGGCTGGTGGGGCGGTTAATAAATTTTCGGTTCGATGTTTTGCTAAAACTGTTAAGGGATTTATGCTCGGGTCGATAAAACTTTGGAAAAATACTTTTCCCTGTATAAATGCTTCGCCAAACAAGCTGACAATATCTCCGCTGACAACGTAGTGACTGACATTTTTGTTGCCGACTCTGCTGAGATTTTTGCGAAAATTGTTGGCGATAGTCGCTGAGACTCCGGGAGAGTTGAAAGTAAAGATATCGCCGGTTATAGATGTGTATTCGCTGGCTACGATTTGAGCTATCGCTCCGCCCCAACTGTGACCGACGACATCGGGCAATAATTTGCTCGGGTTTTTAGCAGGATCTTGACCGATTTGTGTGAGCCAATTTTTGAGATTATCTTTGTTGCTTTCAAATTCGGGCAAGCCAATGTCGCGCGAGGCGGAAAACATCG
>JAYUGZ010000802.1:0-1173 GCA_043767465.1 Cyanobacteriota bacterium | reverse complement strand
TTAAGGCCAGATCCCCCCTAGCCCCCCTTAAGAAGGGGGGGACAAGAGTCCGATCAAAGTCCCCCTTCTTAAGGGGGATTTAGGGGGATCTAGACTTTGCCTAAAAGCGATATTTATCAGGGATTTCAGGCTTAAGACACCTATGGGCACGTGCCGTCTCCTGATTTCGGGTAATATTAATTCCAATGCAACCGGAAACGATATCAATCCTCGATGCAAAACCTAATTAATTTAGCGCACTGCACACCCTAGTAACTATCAAATAATTTAAATAAAACAACAATATGCAACAACCCGAAATTTATCAAAATCTAACCAATAATCTCAAGTCAGCACTGGGCATCCTCGAACTAGATAAAAACTCCCAACTTTACCGAGATACAACTTCTATTTGCGACTATCTCGCCAAACCAACTTTTCAAATCGCCGTCTTCGGGCCGTTTAATTACGGTAAGTCAACTTTGCTGAATGCTTTGTTGGGAAATCGTGCTTTGCCGATCGATCTTGTGCCCACTACAGGTGCTGCCATATATGTCAACTACGGCGAAGAATTGCACGCCAAAATCACCCTCAAAGACGGCACAGAAGTCAGCGAAGCGGGGACTGACGTGTTGAAACGCTACGCCATCCTTGACGACGCGAGACAAATGCGGGATGATGTGGCAGCCGTGAATGTGTACTGTCCCCATCCATTCCTAAAAACGGGGGTGGAATTGCTGGATTTGCCGGGAACTAACGATCGCCAAGAACAGGATAACTTAGTTCGGGATAAATTGCTCTCGGCTGATTTAGTGGTGCAGGTTTTGGACGCTCGCAAATTGATGACTCTGGGCGAGCGGGAGCACCTGAGAGACTGGTTGAGCGATCGCAACATCAACACTGTAGTTTTTGTTGCCAATTTTATCAATCTACTCGAACCAGACGACCAAAAACAAGTATACAATCGATTGTTGTTTGTTGCCGAAAGTTTTCGCTCCAACTTGCCGAACAATATCAGCAACATCTACCGCGTCGATGCTTTGCCGGCTTTGCGGGCGAGGCTGAAAGGAGATGTGGCGGCTGCACAAACTACGGGAATTGCAATGTTTGAATCGGCTTTGCAAAGTATTGTAGCAGCTCAACAGGAACAACTAGCAGTTAAGTTGCCCAGAATTGAAGCCATAGCCACTAAAA
>JAYUGZ010000801.1:0-7904 GCA_043767465.1 Cyanobacteriota bacterium | reverse complement strand
GCAGATTGTTTATATCAAGTACATTTTAACTCATGCAGAATATGACAAAGACAACTGGAAAAATGACCCTTACTTTTGACTCCGACAAGTACAGCAGCCTCCTATCTCAATATCAACCGCGCCTCATCAAAACTGAAGATGAAAACGAGATATTTTTGGAAATAGTTGAAAGCTTGCTCTCTCGGAACAATCTAACTCCCGAAGAAGATACTCTCCTAGAACTATTAGTCAAATTAATTGAAGATTTTGAAGAAAAATCTTATCAAATAAATGCTTCAACTCCCTACTCAAGACTTCTTCATTTGATGGACGCTAGAAGTTTAGAACCAGCGGATTTAGTGGAAATTATGGACACAATTGAGATAGCAACTCAAATCATTAATAACCAGCTAGAAATTACAAAAAAACAAGCTGAGGCTTTGGGAAAGTTTTTTCATGTCAATCCGAGTTTGTTTTTGTTCAATTAATCCTAATAGAGACTTCTATTATATAATAGATTGAAACTTGTCGCGATCGCCCTTAATCCCCCCTATCATGCTTCAAATCCGCCGCCGTCCGCCCAGCACCTCAGTCTCCGTACTCTACCTCAGCTACGAAATCGCCGTACCAGACTCCAAGCCCCACCACATCCTCGAAGAAATTGTCTGGGAAAAAGAAGCTGAAGTAGCCCAAAAGCGCGATCGCACGCCCCTAGCCGAACTTCACAAAAGACTCCCGTTTGCGCCCCCTATCCGCGACTTCCTCGCCGCCCTCAAAAATGGCAAAACCAAACCAGCCATCATCGCCGAAGTCAAAAAAGCTTCCCCCAGCAAAGGCGTAATTCGCGAAGATTTCGACCCTGTGGCGATCGCCCAAGCATACCAAGAAAACGGCGCAACTTGTATCTCCGTACTCACCGATGAAAAGTTCTTTCAAGGTAGCTTTGAAAACCTCAGCAAAATCCGTGCCACCGTTGATTTACCCCTGCTTTGCAAAGAGTTTATTATCTATCCTTACCAAATCTATCTCGCCCGCATTAACGGCGCGGATGCTGTACTTTTAATCGCCGCCATTCTCTCTGACAAAGACTTACAATACTTCGTGAAAATTGTCAAGACATTAGGCATGACAGCTTTGATCGAAGTTCACACTCACGAAGAACTCGATCGCGTATTAACCCTAGAAGGAGTAAACCTGATCGGCATCAACAACCGCAACCTAGAAGACTTTTCTGTCAGCTTAGAAACCACCAGTCAACTATTAGCCTCGCGACAAACCGAAATCCAAGCAAAAAATATCCTCATCGTCAGCGAGTCAGGAATCCACACAGCCGATGACCTCAGCCAAGTTGTCAGCGCCGGTGCCAAAGCCGCCCTCATCGGCGAATCCCTAGTCAAACAGCCCGATCCTGGTGCCGCTTTAGCCAACCTTGTCAAGGCGCATCCCCCAATCACCAAAGGCGAGACTGCTTGACAAACACCCCCGAATTCTGATAAAAATTGATTAAGTAGGTAAATAATCAGAATTTCTAGCCTGCATCGACTCGATCGCCTAACTGCCAAAAAATAGCACTCAAAGCTATATTGCGTAGAAATATTTTGCCTAAAAGCAATTAAGTCTATTCGCTCTCGGCCCTGCGATCGCAAAATTTAGCGCTATCAAACCCAGCCCCGAAGATGCGATCGGCAAAGCAGGGGTTTTTGTAGGGTTAGAAAAAACATAAAAAATCGGGCATCTAATGTTCACCTGTGATGCCTCATGCAATTGCAATGGGGTGTCGGTTCACTGAGGTATGTTAGCTTTCATGGAGCCAATTCCCCTTCCTTCGTACATTCATTATGAATTGCTACTTCAATTGTTAGAACGCAAAACAATGTTTGCTGTCAGTCCACAATCAGCGCAGCAGCAACAAGTTCACCAACTTATTATTACACTGCGCAAAGCTCTGGCAATTCAAAAGCAATTAGAACAAAGCTGCGAGCGATCGAACTTAGCGGTAGAACACCGCTGGTCTTTAAATGAAACTAACCAGAAGGGAGTTAAAAATTAAAAGTTAAAAAACTTAGAGTGCAGACTTTTAATTTTCAATTTTTGATTTATTCTATTAACTCCCACCGAAAAAGTTAGGACGATATCATGGACAACAAGTTAATGCTGATGATTCCCGGGCCCACGCCGGTGCCCGAAGCGGCTTTGCTGGCGATGGCAAAACACCCGATGGGACACCGCAGCAAGGAATTTGACGCGATTTTTGCTGAATGTACCGAAAACCTGAAATGGCTGCACCAAACCAGCGGCGATGTACTGAGTTTGACTGTTTCTGGTACCGGCGCGATGGAAGCTGGGATAATTAATTTCTTGAGTGCGGGCGATCGCGTTTTAGTCGGTACCAATGGTAAATTTGGTGAACGTTGGGCCGAAGTAGCCGAAGCTTACGGTTTAAATGTCGAAATCGTCAAAGCTGAGTGGGGCCAACCTTTAGATCCCGAAAACTTCCGCGAAAAACTCGAAGCAGACACTGAGAAGCAAATCAAAGCTGTCATCATCACTCACTCGGAAACCTCCACCGGTGTGCTCAACGATGTTGAAACCATCAACAGCCACGTCAAAGCCCACGGCGAAGCTTTGATTATGGTCGATGCTGTCACCAGTTTAGGTGCTGTGAGCGTGCCGATGGATGATTGGGGAATTGATGTGATTGCTTCGGGTTCTCAGAAAGCTTACATGATTCCCCCAGGTTTGGGTTTTGTGGCCGTTAGTCCTAAGGCTTGGAAAGCTTACAAGACTGCGACACTACCTCGCTATTATTTGGATTTGGGCAAATATAGCAAAGATGCTGCCAAAAATACGACTCCTTTTACTCCGCCAGTCAATATGTTTTTTGGGCTGCAAGTTACATTGCAGATGATGAAAGCTGAAGGATTAGAAAATGTTTTCGCGCGCCACAAGCGTTTAATGACAATTACCCGTGCAGCCATGAAGGCTTTAGGTTTGCCATTATTGGCTGCTGACGGTTGCGCCAGCCCTGCGATTACTTCGGTGATGCCGCCTGAATCGGTAGATGCTCAAAAAGTGCGGACTTTGATGAGAAAGAAGTTTGATATTGCTCTCGCCGACGGACAAGACCATTTGAAAGGTAAAATCTTCCGAATTGGTCATTTGGGCTTTGTGTGCGATCGCGATATCCTAGCAGCAGTTTCCTCTTTAGAAGTGGTGCTGCAAGAATTGGGTCATGAAGGCTACACTCCTGGTGCCGGCGTTGCCGCTGCTGCGAAGCTGTTGGCTGGATCTTAATCTGAGTTATTAAAGGATTTTGGATTTTGGATGATTTCTAAAATCTAAAATCCTTTTAATATGCTTGGGCCAACCAATCAAAGATTTTATCCAATTGTTCGAGAGTGACTAAACCGTATTGCCACAGAACCATCGGCAAGGAATTCGGGTCTTGATCGCGCTGACGCTGTTTGTCACCGCTAGTACGTTCGGCGACAGCAATTGACGCGGGAGAAATCGCCAAATCTTCTTGTAAAAATCGAATTAATCTAGTGTATGTGGCGGGTGCCATGTGATTTCGCCTCCAAGTATAGGACACCATTTTCTGATTTGAAGCTGATGTTTGTGATTAGTAATAAGCCAGTTTTAAATCTGTCTTTTAACCGTCGATAGCTGTTAAAACAGTATTAGCGGTTGTTGAAAATGTGAATTTTACTGCTGAGTGCTACTCTAAAGCCAACCTTTCCCAATAAGTGAAAGGTTTTGCACTTTTGCTGCTGTCGGCCCGATCGCCTGTTTAGCGCGATCGAACTTAAACTGAATACCTCGGTATTATGCAACGCGAATCTGAAGAAATTCTGTTACCTAAAACTAATTGCGCTGTTGTTCAGAGTTTAACTTCATCTGCGAAAATGCAGAATCCGCAAATCTACTTCGGCAATATTGGTCAGATATGTCGATCGAACCCGAACTTGCTACCTTAAGTTAACTTTGCCAATTAATTTGGCTCGTAGCATCTTACTTCAGATAGGTTTAGTAGATTTAGGTTGAGCGCCAGAAGTTCCAGAGAATTTCTTTTCGTCCCAGGGGCCCTGAAGGCTGAGCATCGTCTCTCAGGATTGGTAACGAGTCGCTGACTCGTCTCATACCTGCGACCAACAATCTATAGCTTCTGCAAACAAGCTCAAGCCCAGACAGACTGAGATTGACATCGTAGCAAATCTTTTGGTATTTGTGCTGCATCTTACATTAATAATTTAACACATATTATAAAGTTTTGTAAAGTTTCTAAATTTTTGCCTAATTTTTCCTAATCCGAACTCAGCCGGATATGAAGAGGGGGAGTGACCTCAGAAACCCGGTTTCTACGAGATTTTGTGTTTATTGACGAGAAATAGAGGAAGAAACCGGGTTTCTAGCCCCCATGCGTAAGCCCTGAGACTGTCATAATTGTTACTGGAAAAACTCGATCGCAATTCGATCGCCCACTTTGACACCGAGTTCAGCAGCCCGCCCACCCCGGAGCTCGATCACTCGATCGACAACAGTATCTGGCCCGTAGGTGGGACAAGGATCGGCAGTACAAGGAGGTGCAGAAACTTCGATCGCCTCAACCACGCCATCCCGCAGAAAAATCATATCCAGAGAAATCTGGCAATTTTTCATCCAAAAATTGACCCACCGCGGCGGTTTAAACTCAAACAGCATTCCTCTGTCATCGGCCAAAGAAGTTCTGTACATTAAACCCATAGCCTGTTGTTCGGATGTTTTAGCGACTTCGAGTTCAATTGGGCGATCGGCTATCCGAGCTCTAGCAGAAATCGGCAAAACTTGACCTTGCGAGGCCGCCAATGTAGACTGCGAGGTCAAAGTACCCGCAGCACCAGCATCCGCCACAGGTAAACTCGGCGAACATCCCAACAAAAATATCATCAGCCCAATTGCTAATAGGGCATTGGGCATCGGGCATCGGGCATCGGGCATTGGTAATTGTTCCTTATTCCTTCTTCCATCCATCCGTTAAATCCGTTACAGAATCCGTTGCCGAACTTCTTCAAGCTTCCCGCATCACATAACCAACACCGCGCACCGTTTGAATCAAGCGCTTTTCGCCCTCATCTTCAATCTTGAGGCGCAGATAGCGGATATAAACCTCAATCACATTCGACTCGCCCAGAAAGTCGTAACCCCAAACATTTTCTAGAATTTGTTCGCGAGTCAAAACATCGCGGGGATGTTCCATCAAATACTTTAGCAGCTCAAATTCCTTCATCGTGAGGTCGATCGCGCGTCCGTTGCGCAGGGCCCGCCTAGAGGCCAAATCCAAAACTAGATCACCAAACCTCAGTTGTTCGCTGCTGGTGTTATCCGGCTGTAAATACAAGCGCACCAACTGCATAAACTCCTCAGTGCGGTAAGGTTTGAGAAAATAATCATCTGCGCCAGCTTCCAGACAAGCCACGCGATCGTCCACTGTATCACGACCGATCAATACTAGCACCGGCGATCGATTGCCAATACTTCTGAGGTGAGAACACAGCAACAACCCCGACTCAGGGCCGAGTATCCGGTCAATTACAATCAAAGCAGGCTGCAATTCATGGGCTAAATGTTGACCTGTGGCGGTATTAGAAGCCACTACGGGTTCGTAGCCGGAGGATTTTAAATCTAGACACAAGTGTCCGGCGAGAACTTCGTCTGTTTCTACCAGCAGGACACAGGGATTGCGATCGAGAGTAATTGCAGCCATTGAATTGACCGGTGAAGACCATAACTGTTGTAGCACGTTTAATGGTTATTGGTTATTGGTGATTGGTTATTGGTTAGTTCCAATGCTTTTGGCCCCATACCCCATACCCATACCCCATACCCAATTCCAAATAACAAATAACAAATAACAAATAACAAGTAACAAGTAACAAGTAACTAATAACAAATTTGAATTATGAGCATCATCGTATTTGGCAGTATCAATATCGACCTAGTGGCGAAAACTCCTCGGTTGCCGCAGCCAGGCGAAACTATCATCGGTAGCAACTTTTTCACAGCAGGCGGCGGTAAAGGAGCAAATCAAGCCGTCGCTGCGGCCCGTCTCGGCACTTCTACTCACATGATTGGTCGTGTTGGCAATGATAAGTTTGCTGAAGAATTATTGACTAGCTTACAAAGTTATGGTGTAAATATCGACAATGTGTTAATAGATAAAAACACTCATTCAGGTGTGGCAATTATTGCGGTAGATGATAGCGGTCAAAATAATATTATTGTAATTTCAGGTGCGAACAATAATGTCGGCGAAGCAGATATAGAATGTCTCACAAAAGTTTTGTCTGGTGCTACATCTTTGCTGTTACAGTTAGAAATTCCCCTAGAAGTTGTCCTAAAAGCTGCGAAAGTTGCTCGTGAAGTGGGGGTGCGAGTGATTCTCGATCCGGCGCCGGCTTGTTCCGATTTTCCCATCGAACTTTATCGCCTAATCGACATCATCACGCCGAATGAAGTCGAAGCCAGTCAATTAGTCGGTTTTCCTGTAAATAATCCCGAAACAGCGATTTTAGCGGCCAAACAGTTGCAGGAGCGCGGTGTTAAGAATGTTATTGTCAAATTGGGCGATCGCGGGGCGGTCGCTGTGACGGCGGATGAGAGCTTTTTTGTGCCGGCTTTTGCGGTTGAGGCGATCGACACTGTGGCCGCTGGTGATGCTTTTAACGGCGGGTTGGCTGCGGCGTTAGATGGCGGTCGATCGCTGTCAGAGGCGGTGCTGTGGGGCTCGGCAGCGGGCGCTCTGTGCACAACTAAAGCGGGTGCTCAGGTTGCGATGTGCGATCGGGCAACCTTTGATAAATTTTTGCACAATTTACTTTGAATTTGTAAGGTGCGCAATGCGCACCCTACTTTAAATTGTAAAGCGCGCATTAGTTTAATTTGTAATTTGTCAGGTGCGCAGTGCGCACCCTACTTTGGCCGCTGAATAATTGTTTCAACTACCCGGCGCTTAACTTTTGGATCGATACCAATCAGCCGCACGTATTCGCCGCCGTGTTCCGCCAAACAAGTTTCTAAAGATGCAACCACTTCTTTTTCCTGCGCAGTTTTAATTGTCGCACAACTTTGCCAAGAACCAGTCTTAAATCGGCGATTGTCTGCATATTCCATGCCAATTTTGCAGCCCCTTGCTAACAACTGCTGCACTTGTTCTAAAACTTCGGAACTCAGCCGCGCTGCTTGACCGTTACTAACTTCAGAAGTTGGCTCGACATAAGCCTTATAATATTTCGAGTTCGGGTCGTTTAATTGGCTTTGCGTCGGCGCAGCAGCAGGAATATTGACGGTTCCGGGAACGTTGAACAGGCGCGATTGGTTGTATTCATCTACTAAGCGCATTTCCTGCACCCGCTTTTGTTGGCCTACCATTGAACTGCCCATTTCTAATAAATGAGCGAGGCTGAAATTGGGGTTTGGGAAATCGGGCGGTGCTTCCAGAGTATTTACCAAACGCTTGGAAACTCGCTCGATTCCTACTTTGTGAATGAATTCGCGGATTTGTTCGTCGTAAATGCGCGATCGCAAAGCGCTAAAAAAGTCGATCGCCTGATCGGCAAAATTATCCACCAAACCCACAATCTCGGCTTTTGACAAATTGTCAGATTCAAAAATTCCGCCGACAATCCCAATTTTATCATCGCGGCTGGGTTCCCAATAAAACTTTTCCATCCGCCCGTCGCGGATCAGCGGCGCGTACAGGGTAGAAAAATCATTTCCGGTGACAATAATCGGCACTCGGTGCAGCGGTGTGTTGTCATAACTTCCCGGTAACTGTACGTTAGTTGGATTGTCAGCAATATTCATCAGAGTGGCATTGACCATCTGAGTATTCACGGTATATTGAGTAGTAGTATCGAACCTGCCAGCACCGGCATCTAAATCGTTAA
>JAYUGZ010000800.1:0-1175 GCA_043767465.1 Cyanobacteriota bacterium | reverse complement strand
CCTTCGGATTTTGGAAAATCACCTCAGTTTTGTCACACTCCACAAGATAGCCAAACCGTTTTCCATCATCAGAAAGTTTAGCATTGAAAAAAGCAGTCAGGTCAGAAACCCGAGAAGCCTGCTGCATATTGTGAGTCACAATGACGATCGTATACTTCTCCTTGAGTTCCCGCATCAATTCCTCAACCTTAATCGTCGAAATCGGATCCAGAGAAGCACAAGGTTCATCCATTAACACTACATCAGGATTAATCGCGATCGCCCTAGCAATACACAAACGCTGCTGCTGGCCACCCGAAAGCGAAAAACCGCTTTGCTTCAACTTATCCTTAACCTCATCCCACAAATAAGCTTGGCTGAGCGATTTTTCCACCAACTCATCCATATCTCCCTTATAATTGTTTACCCTCGCACCGTAAGCAATATTGTCATAAATCGACTTCGGGAAAGGATTAGGCTTTTGAAACACCATCCCAATCTTGCGGCGCACCTCCACAGCATCAATATCAGGATCGTAAAGATTTTGACCTTGGTAATCAATTCTACCCTCTAAACGAAAACCGTTAACTAAATCATTGAGGCGGTTAAAACATCGCAGAATTGTACTTTTACCGCAGCCAGAAGGCCCGATTAAAGCAGTAATCCGATTTTTAGGAATCTCCATCGAAACATTCTTCACCGCGTGAAAAGCGCCGTAAAAAATATTGATATTCTCCGTCCGTAAAACAGTTTCAGTCTTGTTTGCCAAATCCATCATACAGTTAATACTCCAATCGATTTTTACAAATGACAAATTACAAATTACTTACAACTGCCAACTGCCAACTGTCAACTGCCAACTGTCAACTGACTAATAAACTTTTTGGCGAGTTGCCCAGCGAGAAAGAATGCTCGTTAGCAAAACCATAAACACCAAAATCAAAGATGCAGCCCAAGCTAACTCTTTCTGTGCCTTAAAAGGAACCGTTGCAAAGTTGTACACCAAAACCGAAAGAGTCGGAGTTGGCTTATCAAATCCAGCCGGCCAAAAAGGCGAATTCAGCGCCGTAAAAATCAAAGGAGCAGTTTCTCCAGCAGCGCGAGCAATTGCCAGCGTCACACCAGTTAAAATAGCCGGAATTGCCGCAGGCAAAACCACCTGCAACACCGTTTGATAATTAGAAGCACCCACACCA
>JAYUGZ010000799.1:0-1176 GCA_043767465.1 Cyanobacteriota bacterium | reverse complement strand
TGCGAACAAATGCAGTCAGCATCTTCTCCTGCTTGCGGTGGTGGTGTTGGTGTTGGTGGTTGAATTTGGCCTAAGAAATTTCCGAAGTTAATATTGCTCGTATTAGTGCCGCCGCTGACAGCAACAATATCAGCAGGATTGGCAGTAGTTCGCGTCCAACCCGGTTGATTTACTTCCCGAACTAGATAAGTTCCCGGCCCTAAATTACCGAAACTATAGCCACCTAAACTATCAGTAGAAGTATTAACTTCTCCAGCACCTAAACTGTCATCGCCATTAGCATCAAGAAAGACTTGCCAGTTCGGCAACAGCGGTTCTTGAGCATCCAAAACCCCATTGTTATTGAGGTCATTAAACTTGCTGCCCGAGATACTAATATTTTGGAAATTGCCGAAGTTAATTCCACTGCGACTTTCGCCACTGCCGAGATTAATCGGCGCGGGATTAGTAGTAGTTTGCGTAAAACCAGTCCGCTGAACTTCGCGCACGTTATAAGTGCCAGCATTGAGGTTGTTGAAGCTGTAATTACCAGAATTGTCAGTGGTAACAGTAATTTCGCCCGAATCTAAAGAGTTGTTCTCGTTAGCATCAAGGAAAACTAGCAATCCCGAAAGACCGGTTTCCCCCGCATCCTGAGTGCCGTTGCCGTTGCCGTCGTTGAATTTGATGCCGCTGATGCTGCTTTGCTGGACGGGAGTCGGAGTGGTAACAGGAGTTGGAGCGGGAGTTGGAGCGGGAGTTGGAGTTGGAGCGGGAGTCGGAGTGGTAACAGGAGTCGGAGTCGGAGTCGGAGTCGGAACCGGTATCGCTTGGTTGCCAAAATTGACTATAGCAGGAGTAGTTACACCCGCTGCCAGGATGGCTGTAACTGGGTTGCCAGTAGTCGATCGACTTCCAGCCGGTACAACTTCCCGAACATTGTAAGTACCGGAGGGCAAGCTGTCGAAAGTGAAACTGCCATTGGGAGAAGTACCCGTGATCACGGAAGTTTCGCCAGCGCCAAGAATGCCATTGTTGTCGGTGTCAAGGAAAATCGTTACTCCGGGGACGCCAAGTTCTGTGGCGGCTTGAGTACCGTTGCCGTCGATGTCGTTAAATTTAATACCAGTAATGCTGCCGAGTACGGCGGGAGTCGGAGTCGGAGCGGGTATTGCTTGGTTGCCAAAATTAACTGTA
>JAYUGZ010000798.1:0-1179 GCA_043767465.1 Cyanobacteriota bacterium | reverse complement strand
GGGAATCGGGCCGAAAAGCATTGGCTTCAGTTATTATAACCAACAACCAACAACCAATAACCAACAACTAATGACTAATAACTAATGACTAATGACTTCTTCATTCTTCAATGACGATCGCAATTTTGCCGACAGCCCGCCCCGTTTCACTGTAAATGTGGGCTGCGGCTACTTCTGCTAAGCTGTAAGTGCGATCGACAATCGGCTCAACTTTACCAGATTCGATTAACTCCCGCAAAACCCCTAAATCGCTGGGGTTGGCATTTGCTACAATTAGTTTAGCCTTTTTCCCAGATATAAACGAGCTAAAAAACATCGGTGCTAGGTTATCAAAACTCGGCAAAGTCGAGATATAAACTCCCTCCGGTTGCAGCACATTTTCGCATTCACCAAATGTTCTTGTCCCGACAGCATCCAAGATTATATCATATTTTTCGGGCTGTTTAGTAAAGTCAATTTCTGCATAATCCAGCACAAAATCCGCTCCCAAACCCTTGACAAAATCTCGGTTTTTGGCGCTACAAACTCCCGTTACTACTGCGTTCATGGCTTTCGCAATTTGCACCGCAAAAATGCCTACTCCGCCGGAAGCGCCGTTAATCAATACTTTTTTTCCAGCTTGAATATCACCCAAATCTCTGAGCGCTTGCAAAGCAGTTAAACCTGCAATCGGCACTGTTGCTGCTTCGGCGTGAGTGATGTTTTGAGGTTTAATCGCCACCACCGATTCAGTGACGGCGCAGTATTCGGCACAAGCGCCACCAGTCAGGGGATTTAAGAAAGTATAAACTTCATCTCCAGGTTGAAATTTGGTGACTTCGCGGCCGACTTCCACGACAACTCCCGAGATGTCAGAACCGATGATTTTAGGGAAGTTAAATCCTGTCAATAGTTGCAGGTGTCCTTGCCGGATTTTCCAGTCTACGGGATTGACGCTGCTAGCACGAACTCGTACTAATATTTCGTCGGATTTGGCGATCGGCTTTTCTACTTCTCGGTACTGCAATTCCTCGGCGGAACCGTAGCGATCGAAGGTAACTGCTTTCATGGCAATTTTTTCGGTTTATTTTTAAGAGAACATTTAATCATGTACAATTATCATATAGCAAATTCTATTTGGTTGGTGAATAGGATTTTTTTTAACCGCAGAGGGCGCAGAGGGCGCAGAGAAAGAGCAAA
>JAYUGZ010000797.1:0-3214 GCA_043767465.1 Cyanobacteriota bacterium | reverse complement strand
ATGCGAGTTTGGCTCTCCGGCGACAGCGGGCCGACACGGGACTCCAACAGAGACACAACTAATTGCTGTAACTGCTGCTTTCCTTGTTCGATACCTTGTTCGATACCTTGTTCGATACCTTGTTCGATACCTTGTTCGATACCTTGTTCGATACCTTGTTCGATACCTTGTCTGATTCCTTGTTCGATACCTTCTTTTCTTCCTTGTTCAATCCCGAGTCTGGTAGCTTTCGTCATTGCACCGCGCTGGTCTTGAATAAAAATTTCTCGCCTTTCTAAATCTTCCAATTCATCAGGATCGAGATTTGCTTCATTGGCAATTGCAAAAGCTTTGCGGAGTTCCGGTACATTCCCCAACTCTTCTGGTACAGACCTTAACGTCCGAGCGGTTTTCATGAAATATATCCACTTGTCAGTCAGTGTCTCTAATTCTTCTAAGGTTTTGTCAAATTTTGGCAACTCAACAAAGACAAATTCTAACTCATCCGCTAAATAATCGATTCGATTGTTTTTTTCCTTGATACAGAACCGTGAAATTACTGTTTCCAGATGCTCAAACATTTGAAAATCGGTAATTGTCAGGGCAATTACCGGATTCAACAAATCATAGTTTTCTCCGCTTTTCAATTGCACTGAGTAAGCTTTAGTGGCATTATACAAAATCCGCTTTTCAAAGGATTCTACGTTCAACACCTGCATTTCAATGATCACAGTTTTGCTGCCACCAATTTTAGCTTTAACATCCAAATAAGTATTCTTGACACCTTTGATTTTTGGAGCTAAATAAGGATCTAGAATTTCTAAATCTTCGATCACGGGATTTGCTTCGTAGAGGATGGCATTTAAGAAGCTAATCAGAATGTCTTTGCTGTCAGCAGAGCCGAAGATTTTTTTAAAGGCAAAGTCGGTTTTGGGATTAATGAAACTCATGGTAGTTTAAATTTATTAGAGGTTGAGAGGTTGAGGTTAGAATTATTTAAGCTATCTCACTATCATACAATCTTGTAGGTTGGGTTAGCAGTCGATCGCCCGAACCGACCTCAATACCGATGCCAGCCAAGCGTCTGAGCTTGAAGAGTCAATTCTAAAATCTTTAATCTAAAATCTAAAATCCCGTTCAGTCATGTTTCCCAGAAAGCTAACTCAGGAACGTTTCGCGAATGGTAAGGTCATGGTAAACAAAGCACCTCCAGTCTGATCAAAAAACAGCTATGAAGTTTGTCTGCGTTTTATCCCCTCAACGGTTGCTTTCTACTGGTATCGCATTGCTCGCTGCGATCCTCTTCGAGGGCTTCGCTAACGAGTGCGGCGTGTGGCTCGCTCCCAATGGGGCGCGGGCAAACACTCCTGGGCAAAATCATTCGTCTGGGCCGCCGAAAATCCTGGCTAGTAACGATGTTAGTTGCGATCGCGCGCGATCGCCCGAAACTCGCTGTCCAGTTGGCGGTTTGTTCGTCAAGACTCAAAATACAGCCAGAGAACAAGTATTTCCTCTCAAGCAAACTGAAGTTAAAGCCAAAATTGCTGGCAATATCTCCCGCGTCGAAGTTGTACAGAAGTTTGAAAATCCTTTTCCCGAATCTTTAGAAGCTGTTTATGTATTTCCTTTGCCCGATGAAGCGGCGGTGGATGACATGGAAATTAAAATAGGCGATCGCACTATTAAAGCTGATATCAAACGCCGCGATGAAGCTGTAGAAATTTACCAAAGAGCTCGCCAGCAAGGCCGAACTGCGGGTTTGTTGGAACAAGAACGATCTAATATTTTTACTCAGTCTCTCGCTAATATCAAACCGGGAGAAAAAATTGAAGTTACGATTCGCTATACCGAAAGTCTCAAGTTTGTCGGCGGTGATTACGAATTTGTGTTTCCCACAGTCGTAGGCCCGCGCTATATTTCGCGAAATACGACCGATGCCGATCGCATTAACCCGCCTGTTTTGTTTCCCGGCACGCGATCTGGTCAAGATATCGCTGTTTCGGTAGAAATAGATGCCGGAGTTGCGATCGGCGATGTCCGCTCCACTTCCCATCAAATTATAACTGACCGCAGCGGCAATATTGTGCAAGTCCAATTAGCCAATTCTGACACAATTCCCAATAAAGATTTAATTCTCCGCTATCGAGTAGCGGGCGAAAATACTCAAGCAACAGTCCTGACTCAATCCGACCAGCGAGGCGGTCATTTTGCTACTTATTTGATTCCAGCTTTTAACTACAAAACCAATGAAATTGTACCTAAAGAAGTCATTTTTCTGATGGATACTTCCGGTTCTCAACAGGGCGATCCGCTGGTAAAATCCAAGGAGTTGATGCGCCGCTTCGTTCAAGGGCTGAATCCCAACGATACTTTTTCAATTATGGATTTTGCCAACACTACGCAAGCGCTTTCAACTACTCCTTTAGCAAATACGGCGGTCAATCGAGAAAGGGCGATTAATTATATCGACAAGTTGCAGGCTAACGGTGGCAGTGAACTGCTTAACGGCATTCAATCAGTGATGAATTTTCCGGTGACAAAAACAGGAATGCTGCGGAGTATTGTACTAATTACTGATGGTTACATTGGTAATGAAAAAGAAGTGCTGGCCCTGGTTCAGCGGAGTCTGAAACCGGGAAATCGACTTTATAGTTTTGGTGTCGGCGGTTCGGTGAATCGGTTTTTGCTTAACCGTTTGGCGGAAGTCGGAAGAGGCACGTCTCAAGTAATTCGTCAAGATGAACCGTCAGCAGAAGCAGCCGAAAAGTTTTTCCGCCAAATTAATAGTCCGGTATTGACTAATATTCAAATTGGTTGGGAAGGAATTGGGGAAAAACCGGAGATTTATCCGATCGCACCACCAGACTTATTTGCGAGTCAACCGCTGGTTTTGTTTGGCAAAAAGACCGATCGAGCTAACGGCCAACTGCGCATCCGCGGCACTCTGGCGGGCGGCAAAGCTTACGAGCAGATTTTACCTGTGAATTTTGCTCAATCCGGCGGGCGACAGCGGGAGTCAACTTCAGTCGCACCAACCGCTACGGATTTTGGCAATTCGGCGGTAGCTCAACTTTGGGGGCGATCGCGCATTCAAGATTTAATGAATCAAATGTTTGGCGGCGACACTAAATCTCTGGTGGAAGCTGTGACTAATACTGCTCTGACTTATCGCTTGTTGTCGGAATACACGGCATTTGTGGCTGTGAGCGAAGAAGTGCGAGTCGAACCAGATGGA
>JAYUGZ010000796.1:0-3216 GCA_043767465.1 Cyanobacteriota bacterium | reverse complement strand
TTGAGCGGTGACGATTTAGCAGGATTGCTGGTCAACAATGGCATTCAGATGGCAGTGTTCAACTCCTGCCGCGGCGCCTACGGCGACCCCTCAGACATCGGGGACGACAGCGCGGAACGCAACTTAACCGAAGCTCTAGTCAAGCGGGGCATTCCGGCAGTGCTGGCAATGGCAGAAAGCATTCCCGACGATGTAGCCCTAACTCTGACGCGACTGTTTTACCGCAACCTGAATCAAGGCTATCCAGTCGATCTCAGCCTGAGTCGCGCCAGGGCCGGACTAATTTCTGCCTACGGTTCTCACCAGTTGTACTGGGCTTTGCCCATTCTCTACCAACACCCGGACTTTGACGGCTATCTGACTGGCGCCCCAGCTCAAAGCGCGCCATCCGGACTAGGGGTGCAAAATTGGGTAGTGCCGGGAACGCCGCCTGCGGGCTCGGGTACAGAATGGAAGGCGCCGTCTTCGCTCTCGGCGATCGCCCCCTACCCGCCCATCCGGGCCAATCCACCCCAGGAGTCAGACAGCGATGACGGCGAAGTCTGGGAATATTTTCCCGACCAATTAAAAAATCGCAGGGATTGGGTGAACCAGAGCGATCGACCTTGTACTGCTAATTCACCGAACTCTATTCCTGATAGTCAGTCTTCGGCGATCCAAGCAACTCGCGCCCCTGCACCGACTCAGAAACCGTTAAAAAAACCGGGATTGAAACAATATCTAGCCCTGACGCTTTGCTTGTTACCTGTTGCTAGTGCTGGCTTTTTTGGGTGGCGCCACTGGCAACACCGAGGCACGAAACCGGAAGAGTTACTGCCGGCGGTACGCACTCCCCTGTCGCAAAATTACTTGCAACAGCGCCACTAAAAGCGATCGCCCAAAAAGTTATCAAAAGTATGTTGCTCGATCGCCAGGAGGACTTACGAGAAAGAATTGGTTTAAAGCCGGAACTTTTGTAGGGAGAAATTAAAAGCAGACTATTCATTGCTCCAATCCTCGGACTTCCAGGTAGAGGTCGCCCTCAAGCAGTCAACCCAACGATCGGCTTGGGGGGCAAGCTGTCAACCCAACGACCGGCTTGGGGGGCAAGCTGTCACAGGTCAACTGTCAACTGTCACAGGTCAACTGTCAACTGTCAACTGTTAATCCCCCTCACTTCTTCTGAGCATCGGAGCGTCGCATCGGCAGAACATCACAGACAATATTTGGCTGGCGCAGCAGCTTATGCCCCTGAATGCGACGGCAGGATGTTTCTACTGCGGTGCCGCTGCTTGTCGGATTTAAGCTAACACCCGTTCAACGAACAGGTGAAATTTGCTGCAATTTTGACCGGATTGCCCTCCGGGAACTGCGTTCTGTGCCAGTTATATGCCGAGCACCTTAATAGAAGATTGCGCCGGGTGTTTGGCGTTTTGAGGGGATTGGCAGCCCGAAAAACAGGGTTTATACTATTTTAGATTTTAGATTTTTGATTTTTGATTCAAGAATTGGGAATGACTTATTCCATAAGGGTTTGGAGCACGGGCCTACAGTTGGATTCTTTTTGTAAACTGGGTTTACAAGTAGGTGACAGCGGCATCTAGAACAAGTGCTGCCTCGCGTTGTTGAGGTAAAATTTCACCCACCGCCGGTAAATGCTTTCGGCAGATTTGCAGCGGTTGCGCTCTAGGTATTTCCATTCATGGCTGTCTTGATTTTTACTTTGACCGCAGACAGGAGTGGGGATTGGTGAATGTAGGGAACAGACTTTACTGTAAAAAAGTAAAGCATTTAATTTGCGGCAATAATTCCCCGGGCGATCGCTCTCCGTGCGAGCGAAGCATTTTGGCCCGGAGTAGCAAATCGATCGCTTTGAGCATCCTTCTTACTTGCACCCCCGGTTTTGAGACCGCAGAAATTTATCCAGAATCTTAATATTCCTAATTCTTAGTATTGACAGTGAAACAAAGTTCATCTAATGTGTTGTAATTGATATACGTAAACTCCAATAACCGAGGTAAAGTCAATGGCAGAAACAGCTACAGCACCCTTAACAGGAAAAGGTCTCCTTCAAAAAATCAAAGGCAGCGATTTGCCGCGCAGAGAACTTGCAAAGCTTTGCGGCTACTTCACCGTCAGCAAGAGTGGAGAAACGCGGATTAATCTGGCTGAGTTTTACGATGCAGTATTAGCTGCTAAGGGAATTGAGCTAGAAAAGTCTAAGGCAGACGGACGCGGACGAGAAGCGAGTTATCGCGCTAGCGTTCACAAGAATGGCTCGATCGTGATCGGGGCAAATTATACCCAAGAAATGGGATTAAAGCCTGGCGACGAGTTTGAAATTAAACTCGGATACAAGCACATTCGCTTGATTCAGATCGATGTGGACAGACCGGATGTGGAAGTGGAAGATCAAGAGGAGGATACAGAAGAATAGAGGCGATCGCGGTGCAGTCAGCCTCTGGCAAGGCGACTGGATTTGGCATTCGCTACACGAATATTTGCGCGTCACCCTTCGATTTAACCGATGAACTGTCTTGACTACTTCTATTTTCTCTTGTCTCGCAAAGACTACAGTGCCTCTGAACTTCGCAAAAAGGGGCAGGAGAAAGGTTTTGGCAATGAGGAAATATTGGAGGCGATCGCGCAAATTCAAGACCGGGGCTATCAGTCTGACACTCGCTTGGTGGCAAACTCGATCGCCTCTGCTGTAGGCAAATACGGGAAATCGGCCATCAAGCGCAAGTGCCTGCAAAAAGGAATTAGCAGCGATTTGTTCGAGCAAGTCTGGGAAGAAGAATTTGCCGAAAATCAGGACTCGGAAGCCGAAAAACTGGCAGAATTAAAAGCCAAAGTCATGCGGAAATACAAGATCGATGCTTGGGCTAATGCAGATCGGACAACCAAGGGTAAAGTCTTGAATTACCTGCAATACAGGGGCTTTAATGGCTTTGAAATTTGGCAGCAGTGGCAAACAGAAGAAGATGATGAGTAAATTGTAGGAACTGTCAAATCAATTCGGCCCCCAGATAGGCAAGCACAACTGCATTCCTGCCCTGGGGGCTAAATTGTCAGTTCTGAGTTGTTGTAACCGTCTGTCAAGCCTCAGACGTGCTTGAAGAAGATTCGTACATCTGTCGGTGTCTGGCTAAAAGCTGGAGATATTTATCGTTGATTTTAGCCAGCATCCATTTCTCTTGAAAAATAGCAGCGGATTCTGCTTTCTGGGGATCTGCT
>JAYUGZ010000795.1:0-7947 GCA_043767465.1 Cyanobacteriota bacterium | reverse complement strand
AAAAAGCACCGCCGCCCAACAAAGCCCCTCGACTTCTCGTTCTGTATCGTACTGTCCCGCATCTTTCTCGCCAAAACCGATATCTTGCCAATAAAAATTAGTTAATTGCTTAATGCCCGCGCTGTTAATTCGCCCGTCTTTAAACAACAATTTGCCGCTAGTCGCACCGACTTTCTGGTGAGTTTCTAGCTGCTTAACTAATATTGCTAGCCAGTGACTCTCAAGGGTAGCATCGTTATTTAGAAAGCCAATATACTGCCCTTTCGCTTCGCCGATCCCGAGGTTGAGGGCTTTAGCAAAGTTGTTGGCGGTATTCACAAAAATGCGAACTTTCGGAAACAGTTCGCGAAGTGAATTAACGGAATTGTCTTGAGAGCAATTATCAATTACAATTAAATCGAGTTGCGATTCTGGATACGCAAGTTTTTGTCGAGATTTTAAGCAATCCTTGGTGTGGCGCAGACCGTTATAGTTGACTATAATTAACGAGCATATTGGCAGTGCAGTCATTCGATTTTAGATTTTGGATTTTAGATTTTCGATTGAAGAATTGAATAATCTTCAATTTTTGATTGAAGCATTGCTCTCGCAAATAAATACGGGGCTTTTGACATACTCCCCGGCGTAAACGCACGGGGATTCTTTACGCTTCATCGACTGATGCAACCGAAATTGTCTTACTCTGTCTCTGCGTACATTTAAGGTCGTGCCGATGCCCCATGCCGACCATTTCTATATTCCTAGCAGCATTTTCATCTCTATCTGCGAGCGTACCGCAATTCAAGCAAAGCACCGAGCGGATATATAAATCGATTTTCCCCCACTTAAAGCCACAGTCTGAACACACTTGGCTAGTAGGTTCCCATCGACTGATGACCTTAAATTCCCTACCAAACTTTTCAGACTTAGCCTCGCAAAGCGTTCGGAATTCGTACCATCCTTGCTGGCTAATCGCCCGAGCAAGTTTTCGATTCTTGACCATCCCCGATACATTCAAATCTTCCAAAACAATCACTTGGTTTTCGTTGACTATTTTGGTTGACAATTTGTGCAGAAAGTCTTTGCGAGTATCCGCAATTTTATTGTGCAGCTTGGCGATTCTAATCCGAGTCGTATTCCTCCTTCTGGCATCTTTCGGCTGGCGAGCCAATTTGCGCTGTAATTTGCGAACTTTGCGGTCTAGCTTTTTATAACTAGGACTTTCAGCTTTTTCGCCATTGCTCATCACTGCAAAAGTTTTGATTCCCAGATCGATTCCGATGCTGGGATTTTTCGCCTCAACCTGAATTGGCTGAATCTCTACCACAAAGCTCAGGAAGTAACGATTTGCACAGTCTTTGATTACCGTGACCGAACTAGGTTCAGATGGTAGTTCTCTCGACCCAATTGGGTTGACGATTCCAATCTTAGCTAGATATACACCACCATTTTTCTTGATAGAAAATCCACGAAGAGTAAATCTTGCTGATTGACTGTTTGTTCTTTTTTTGAATCGAGGATACCGTACTTTTTGCCCTTTTCTTTTCCCTTTGCAAGAGTTGAAGAAATTCTTAAAAGCCGTTTCTAAATCGATTACAGACTGCTGCAATGGAACGCATGACACACCTTCCAGCCAATTCCTTGACTCAGTTTGTTTTGCCTCAGTTATTACTATTTTCTGAAGTTCTGCCGATTTAGGCTTTTTCTCAGATTGCTTGCAAAGCGCGAGAGCATCATTCCAGACAACCCGGACGCAACCAAACAACTGAGCTAAACTCTGTTGCTGTTGGTCGGTCGGATAGATTCTGTAGCGATATCTTGCTTTCATTGTTTACTGTTGTTTGATTGCTTTATTGTATCATGTATTATCAATACAATTAACAAAAAATGAAGACAATTAAAACCGTCCTAAAAGGACGGGGCTTCAGACCCAGTTCTTTGGTGACCAAATTGTTTCTGGTCATTTTTGATGTTTTAGTGCGGTCGATCGAGCAATTGAGCGGTAATCTCCTCTAAAATAGCAGTATGTTGCTGCTGCACTGCTTTAATCTGCTCTATTTCCGACTCAAAAGTTGCGATCGCCTTTTGTTGAGTCTCAAGCTGTGCTGTAACTTCGGGAGATCCGCTGCTGAATTCCGATTCAATTTTATTCAATATAGTTTGTTGATTTTCTTGCAATTTTTGCAATTGCGTGCTCAATGTGTGCACGACGCGGGTATTAGCAAAATTGTAAATTACTTGACGTTCGAGTACGGGCCTGAGCAATTTTCGGACTATTTTTCTAACGGCGATGACTACCGCACCCAGTCGCCTTTGGTAAGAAGTAATGGGAACGTTATAAATGTCGAAGCCTGTCTTGAGAAGGGCAATATCTTCGTCATCTTCATTTTGGGCGATCGTACTATTTTCTCTTTCTGATAGCGGCTGTGCAATACCAATTCGCGGCTCCAAAGTTTGCCGCAATTTATCTATAATTTGTTGAGTTGGTATTTCTTCGTACTGCAAACTTTCCTCTCCTTTAAATGTAGGGTGCGCACTGCGCACCGCCAAATTAAGACTGAAACCATTGTCTAAATCAGGTTTATAGCCGAGTCTCGATCCCCCTAAATCCCCCGAAAGCAAGGGGGACTTTGAATAGTCTTGTCCCCCCCTTGCTTTCGGGGGGTTAGGGGGGATCGGGAAGACTGTGGAAGGAAAGCAGTAGACTCGTAGTACCTTTGAGCTTAAGTTGACACAGATACATTGCCCACCTTACGTCGAATTAATCGAACAACCTTCCCCTTCCTATTTAAGCTAGCTCAATTTGACTGTCATCACCAATCATAAACCGCAGAGCTTTTGGACGAGCAGGCGCATTTGTAAGTTGGGCTCGCTGTCCGATCACGCTGTCCACAATTCGCTGGTGAATGCCAACTATTTTCGCTCCTTGCAATATTACACTGTGTTCGATATCAGCATCAATCATCGTCACGCGATCGGCAATACTGCTGTAAGGCCCGATAAAGCAGTTTTCAATGCGGCAATTTTCCCCAATTACCACCGGCCCGCGAACTGTAGAATTAATGATTTCCGTTCCTTCGCCTATTTGCACTCGCCCGATAATTTGACTTTTGGCGTCTACTTTTAATTCCGTTGAAGCTACGATACAGCTATCTAAAATGATTTGGTTTGCACTCAGCAAATCGTCTTTTTTCCCCGTATCCAGCCACCAACCTTCTAAATTGCAGGCTTCTACGTGTTTTTCGTCATTGATGAGCTGTTGGATGGCATCAGTAATTTCCAGTTCGCCCCGGGGCGAAGGTTGAATTCGATCGATCGCCTCATGGATACTAGGAGCAAAAAAGTAAATTCCCACCAGTGCTAAATTCGATGGCGGAACTTCTGGCTTTTCTACTAACTGCAAAACTCGCCCATTTTCATCAACTTTTGCAACACCAAAAGCAGAGGGATTGGGAACTGGACGTAGCAAAATTAGAGCGTCTAGTTTTTGCTGGTTAAAAATCTCTAAAAACGGATCTAACTGATTCTGAATTAAGTTATCTCCTAAATACATAATAAACGGAGAATCGCCCAAAAATGGTCTGGCAATTTTCACCGCGTGAGCGAGTCCCGCCGGCTCGTTTTGCAAGATATAAGTAATTTTTGCACCGAAGCGAGAGCCATCTCCAGTTTTTACCTTCACCTCTTCGCCAGTTTCAGGACTAATAATAATCCCAATATCCGTAATCCCAGCCGCCACAATGCCTTCAATTCCGTACCACAGTATCGGCTTATTTGCCACAGGAACCAACTGCTTAGCACCCGTATAGGTGAGGGGACGCAAGCGTGTTCCTTTGCCGCCAGAGAGGATGAGTGCTTTCATTGGGTGAACTCTGAGTTGTCCTTTAGGGTTTGCAGTGCTGGCTCGATTTGCCTGCACTTGTTCGCTCTCGTCAATTTTAAAGCACCGCTACCCCGCTGGCAATAGGCTGGGTGTATGCTGATACAATCATTTATGCCGATCGACATTTTCTACTCCTGGGTACACTATTCCTCAGAAACCTGATTTCTGATAATTACCCACCCTTTTAATAGCGGCCATATCGAGCCACAAATTCATTATCACTATTATTTTGATTTGTCAACCACGCCCACATCTGATCGCCCAGACTAAAATGCCACCATTCGTTAGGATGCTGCTGAAAACCAGCAGCTATCATCGCATCTTTTAATATTTGCCTATGCCGATGATATTCCTGTTTTTGCGGCTCATTGCTATTCCCAAAATAATCAGGATAAGAACGTTCTGATATTTCATCAATCGGAGAACCCATATCAATCAACCGATTATTTTCATCCACCAAAGTTACATCTAAAGCTGCACCTGTACTGTGAGGAGGAGGCGTAGTGCGATCAATACTCGGTACAGCCCAAAATTGATATACGTGTTCTATAATCACTTGGCGTTTGTCTTCGGAAACCGGAAATTCGCAGCCTTGAGCTACGGCAATTTGATTAAAAGTATAATCTACCATAAACTGCTGAACTTCCACGGGCCGATAAGCATCAAATATCAGAATTTTCCACTTCGGATAATTTTGCTGTAACTCGATTTTAGCAGCGAGCAAACTATCTACAACTCCTTGCCGCAAATAGTAAGGCGAATCTACTTTGCTGTTGTGATACGGAGCACCCAACTTTTGATAAGGGTGCGGCGTTTCAAAGGCAAAATATTCTGGTGGAATTGGGACTAAAGGCTCGCCGCATTCGTCAATTTCTATTTGCTGATATGGCTTCACAGTATAATTGTGATGGATTTGTATTATTTGTTTAAATGCTCAATTTAGATACTAGCACGGGAATTGCATTTATTTCAGAAAATTCGCCAGTCCGCGCTCAGTTGCGACAATACGTGCAAGGACAGCAAATGGTGATGACTCAGACGGCTTTTAATGAGTTGACTAATATTGTTAAAAGCATAGCAGGTGCCTTGGAGCAAGCGCGAGCAAGTCGATTTCTCCAGAGAGTAGCTGTCATTCGCGACAATCCTTCTGCTAGATCGTTAAATTTGCAAACAACTAGAAACTTAGGCGCAAATGATATAATAATTTTGGGAACAGGCGACCAATTGGGTATCACAACCATGACAGCAGATGCTAAAGCTGTTAGGGCGATAAGCGGTCAAGGTGTTGATTTCAGCGTGTACGTCCATCCTCCGTGTCGTTTAACGGGAAACTAACAATGAAAGTTGCTATTGAACATTATTTGTCGAGTACCTACAAGCTGATTCAGCGTGCTTTTCCTGACGGAGTTAAACAGGAGGATTATTTTCCGCTTTTGGCCCTGCTTTACGGTGAAATGTCCGATCGCAATTTAGCAGAAGTCATGGCACACTTTACAGGTAAAGATTATTATCTTGTTCTGAATGATGTATATGGGGTCGGTTCAACCAATGAACCGGATGCTGAAGCTATTGCTAAGTTGAAGGATCGTTTGCTTGCTTGCGGTTACGCAGAATGGCTAGAAGAGTAACAGTTTGTATAATTGCTCAACTCCGGGCAAGTTTGCAGTCAGGACTTTAGTTTTTTCAATCTTCACCTAAAGTCCGAAAGTCCTGACTGCACAAAAATCCTAACTTTGGCGGTAAGCAACTACCGCATAAAACGGATCGCCGCTTCCTATTCGCAGCATTTGCATAAAACTCGGCAAGTTAGGCTTGCGAACTATTACTTCCGGCTGGCTAAATCCGGGTATATTAGCTCCTTTGACAGAATCAAAGTAACCCTTGACCAATTTTACCCGATCGCCCTCCGAACCTTCCCGCCAAGCCGCGATCGCTTTTTGAGAAAACATCCGGTTAGAAAAACTCATAATTGCCACGCCTCCGGGCTTTAAAATCCGGTGAATTTCGGCAAAAATCGCATCCGGGTGTTGTAAATACTGTACCGAAACGCAGTTGACAACGGCGTCAAACTCTGCATCTGGCAGTGGCAATTTAGGATTTGCGTTCAAATTCTGCACGAAATAATGATTCAGCCGGCGATTTTTCGCCAACTCCTGTTCATTCATCCCGTGGCCTTCGACATGGGCAAACTGCATCTCGTCGGGGAAGTGAGAAACCCAACTGCTCATCATATCAAAAATCCGAGTATTCGGTTTCAGCCGTTCCCGATACAAGTCGGTTAATTGCTCGATAAACCCGTCATCGACATGAGTCACAAACCGAGGAGAGGAATAAAACAGTGTATCGTCAGTGTCGTCTAACTTGGTACGTCGATCGGCGGGAAGCAACATAAATTCAAATCGCAAACTAGATTTACTCTTTCTAGTTTAAGAAAAATTAAGAAATGTAAACATATTTCTTGGGGCGGACATCCGAAACTCGGCTGTTAGCCTCACCAAAAATCCTACGATCGCCCTTGACATCTCCCGAAAAACATTTTACACTGATAGTACGAACGCTAACTAATAAACAGATGGTTACTATATCCACTGTCGATCGCACAAATCTAGCTCAGTGGCACGACGTTCTCGCCCCCCACAGCATCGGCTATCGGCTCAAACTGCTGGGGCAGCTAGGCACTCGCAGGCTGCAAGAAGGACTTGAACCCTTTGGCCTGACACCTTTTCACTGGCTGGTACTGTGCTGCTTGTGGCAAGAAGACGGTTTGCCAACTTCCAGCATTGGCGACAAACTGCAACAGGTAGGCGGTACGCTGACAGGTGTGATTGATCGCATGGAAGAAAGAGATTTAGTCCGCCGGGAGAGAGATACGCGCGATCGGCGAATCTGGCGAATTTGGCTAACGGATGCAGGCAGGGAACTGCAAGACGTGCTGCCGCCGCTGGTAGCGGATATCAGAGAGAAGTCCATGACTGGCATTTCAAAGGCCGATCGAGAACGCTTCTCAGAATTGATCGATATCGCGATCGTCAATCTTTCCTAAACCGACAAATCAGTCTCACGGCAGAAGCGCAGCAGCATCTACCTCAACTACATTACAAATAACAGCAAAATACTACGCACTCTTAAAAACAGCAGTCTTACTAAATAAAAACTACGCACCCTAAACAAACGACATCTTACTAAAGTATCAGGAGTCAAATACCATGAAAGGCACAAACGAAACCAACCCAGCAGAATTCAACGGTAACGGCAAAGCAGTCGCGCTATTAGAAAAGCCGATCGACGACAACACAATCGCTAAAAGCCTACCAGTAATCCCCGCCCCAGAGACAGAAATCAGCGCCCCCACAGTCGAAACAGGCGCAGAAACAGAACTGCAAGCACCCCTACCGGCGGCTGCTACACCAAAGAAAAAGTCCAAAAAACCGCTGATTTTAGGATTGTTGGGCCTAGGGGCGATCGTCGCAGGCAACTTCGGCTACCATTACTGGCAATACAGTTCCATCCACCAAGAAACCGAAAACGCCACAGTAGCCGGACACATCCACCAAGTCAGCAGCCGCCTCAACGGTACAGTTGGCGAAGTCTTGGTACAAGACAACCAGCAAGTAAAACCTGGCCAACTGCTGATTAAACTTGACCCCCGCGACTACCAAGTTAAACTGCAACAATCCCAAGCAGCCTTAGAAAACGCCCGCCGCCAAGCTGAAGCAGCCGAAGCCAATATTTCCCTAGCCTCTCAAACCAGCCAAGGTAAAACAGCCCAAGCCCAGGGAGATATCGGCAGCGCTAACGCAGCGATTTCCACCGCCCAAGCAGCAATTAGGGAAGCCCAACAAGGCGTACCCGCCGCAGAAGCTACCGTTGCTGAGGCCGAAGCTGGTGTGCCCGCAGCCATCGCTAAAGTCGCGCAAGCCGAAGCCGGCATTCCGCAAGCGCAAGCCAAAGTGACGGAAGCCGAAGCCGGAATTGCCGCAGCGGAAGCTCAGCTAGTGCAAGCACGGGCTAATCTTGTGAAAACCCAAGCCGATTATAAGCGTTACGAAAGCTTGCAGACAGAAGGTGCGATCGCCCGCCAGCAA
>JAYUGZ010000794.1:0-3219 GCA_043767465.1 Cyanobacteriota bacterium | reverse complement strand
CCCGAAATCCCGATCGTGGCTGTGGAAGACCAAGATACGATTTTGGGGCTAGCGGTCGATCGAATTGTGGGGATGGACTGGCTCGACGTAGAGCAACTGCACTCTGGGAACAATGCACCAGACGGCATGATTCCATTTCTGAGGGGAGAATGGATGTTAGGTGCAGAAGCTGACAAAGTGCTCCGACTGCTAGATCAAGTGAAAATTCTGCGCTCTGCGCGGTGGGCAGCGTGAAATCGATTTTAGATTGGCGATTTGCGATTTGCGATTGGGGTCTAACCATTAACAGTCACATGACTTGAGGCGCGCATCTAAACACATTCAAGATAAAAATCTAAAATCTAAAATCTAAAATCTAAAATCTAAAGAGGGCGGAAAATGGCAACAAGTACCAACTTTCAGCAGGACTACCAACGGGCAGAAGCGGCTTACATGGATGGCAACTATTCAGAAGCCGCGGCCTTAGTTTATCAATTAGTAGAAGATTTTCCCGAAGACCCCAGCGCTCGCCTGCTGTGCGGACACATCTACTGTTACGGACTGCAACAGTACGAGGTGGCGCGGGAACAGTACACGGTTGTGCTAGGGCTGAGCGACGATGCGAGTTTGGTCGAACACGCTCACAGCGGAATTACGTACACAGACCAATTTTTATCCGGCGAACTGCACACGGAAAGTTTCGAGGCTTTGTCTGCTGAAACAGAATTGGAATTCTACCCAGACTTATCTCTAGAGAGAGGGTTAGAAGACCCGGATGTGGGACTTTTCGGTGGAAATTCCGCATCGCAGTCGGTGAAAAGTCGATCGCCAAAGGATCTGGAAAACGAGGACTTGGCAGACTTGGGCATGAGCGGGTTGGAGTGGGAGCCAGAAGACGAGTCGCGCGCGGTCTCTGTCGAAGATTTAACTTCGCATTCTAACCCCTTTGCTAGCGACAGCGGAGCGATGGCAGCTTATGCTGAAGCTTCCTCACCGCTAGACATGGATGAATTTGACGGCTCGGACTTTGGAGATCCTTTTGCCTTAGATGACGCAGGGTTTAATGCTGCTGACTTTTCTGGTGGCAAAGTGTCTGGTTCAAGGGCATCAGACTCAGCAGATTTGTTTTCTGAAGCTCCGACTCAAATGCTCAACGGTCAAAATTATGCCGCAGCAGAAATCGAGAATTCCTTCGACTCGAACCAATTTGACTCTCCCACCGGGCCGTCCGACAATTTTGGCGAACCTTTTGCACCGCTAAATTTGCCAGATGAACTCGACGGGAACTCGGATTACGACTACCAAACGCCGCCCCAGACTGGCGCGGCTCGCGGCAAGAACGCACCAGAAGCCCCAGAGGCAGACCCGTTTGCGCAGCCGCTTTCGTCGGGTTTCGGGTCTTCTCGACCTCAAAACAAGAAGACGGAAACTGACTCGGACTACTCATCAAATTATTCGCTGGCGGAAGACGAAACGCTGCTGATGGGAGGTGCTGTTCCCAACTCTCAAAGTCAAAGGTCGAGCCGGGGACAATTTAATTCGGTCTCTAGCTCAAACGCTAACAGCAACGGTTACGGGGACTCGGAGCCTCCGGCATTTGGCTCGCGAATCGACAGCTTCGAGTTGGACGCTTTTGATGATGACGCTTTCAGCGATTCTTTCTCGATCGACGAAAACGAGCAAGCGACGGCTTTTGGGGCGGCGGGCAAGAACAGCAGCGACTGGTCGCCAAAAACTACTGGGAATGCTCGAGAACACAGCGACTTTTTAGACGAATTTGACGAGTTTGACGATTTGGGCAATTTGCCGGACTTTGACATCTCAGAAGATGCCAGCAGTTCGATCCTGACTAGAGGTAACACCAATTTCGGGAACTCGACCAGCGGCATGATGGGGACGACCGGCAGCAGCCTGGACTTTGACAACAGCGACGGCTCGGCAATTCGGGATGACGAGATATTTAGCATTTCCGGCCCGGCTGATGCGTCGGTGCCGACTTTTTCGCCGACAGAAACAGAAGCGCTCGATACTTCGGTGACTGTGGAACAGGGGGGACTGGCTTTCTTGGAAAATGCCCCTTTGTTTACCAAACAGTTGTATACGGCGATCGGGGCGGGACTGGTTTCTCTGGTAGCTGTGGCTTTTGTGACTAATATTGCCTCTTATCAAGCTCTGCGGCAAAACAAGCCGGAGGCGATCGTTTACCTGCGCCAAACAGGCTGGGTAATGACCGCAGCAGCAGGTGTTACCAGCTTTTTGACTTCTTGGGGCATCGGCCAGTTGATCGCCAAGCAGGTGCGAAAGTCTTCGGACAATTTGCAAGCTCAGTTCGATGCCGTATCCCAAGGAACTTTGGACGCTCGCGCTACGATTTACTCGGAAGATGAATTTGGCAAAATGGCTGCTAAATTCAACCACATGGCGAAGGTGATCCAAACTACGATTAGCGATACCAGACGGAAGTCTGACGAGCAGGAACAGGCAAAAGAAGACTTGCAGCGCCAAGTGATTCGCTTGCTAGACGACGTGGAAGGAGCGGCTCGGGGCGACTTGACGGTGACGGCGGAAGTGACGGCTGACGTTTTGGGCGCTGTTGCTGACTCGTTTAACTTGACAATTCAAAACCTGCGCGAAATCGTCCATCAGGTGAAGCAGGCGGCTCGGGAGGTCAGCAAAGGCGCTACGGATAGTGCCAAGTTTGCGGGCGATTTGTCTTCTGATGCGCTGCGACAGGCTGAGGAACTGGCGGCAACCCTAAATTCGGTGCAAGTCCTCACTGATGCGATTCAGCGGGTCGCAGAGAGCGCTAGAGAGGCGGAAGAAGTGGCGCGGGGCGCGGCGGCAACGGCTCTGAAAGGGGGCGAGGCTGTGGAGCGGACGGTGGCCGGGATTTTGGAAATTCGAGAAACGGTAGCAGAAACCACGAGAAAAGTCAAGCGGTTGGCGGAGGCTTCTCAAGAAATTTCTAAGATTGTGGCTCTGATTGCGACGATCGCCTCTCGGACTAATTTGTTGGCTCTTAACGCCAGTATTGAGGCGGCGAGAGCTGGGGAAGCGGGTAGGGGTTTTGCGATCGTAGCGGATGAGGTGCGACAGTTGGCAGATCGATCGGCGAAATCTTTGAAAGAAATCGAACAGATCGTGATGCAAATTCAAAGTGAAACCGGCGCGGTAATGACGGCGATGGAAGAAGGTACGCAGCAGGTAATTGAGGGTACAAGATTGGCAGAACAAGCGAAG